>DATGLU010000544.1:0-4068 GCA_035294045.1 Roseiarcus sp.
ATGGCCTGCTGGGACATAGCCGGCAAGGCCGCCGATCGCCCGGTCTACGCCCTGCTTGGCGGCCTCGTCCGCGAACGGCTGAGAACGTACACTTATATCTATCCGGAAGAGGGCGAGAGTGACGCGATCTATCGTGACGCCGAGCGCTCCGCCGAGCGCGCGCTCGATTATGTGCGCCAGGGCTTCACCGCGCTGAAATTCGATCCGGCGGGCGCTTATTCCGCCTTCGACCCGCGCCAGCCGGATCTCGAATCGCTGGAGCTTTCCGAACGTTTTATGCGGCTGACGCGCGAGGCGGTCGGCGCGCGGGCGGACCTGTTGTTCGGAACGCATGGCCAGTTCACGGCGTCCGGCGCGATACGGCTCGCCAAGCGTCTGGAGCGATACGATCCGCTCTGGCTCGAAGAGCCGACGCCGCCGGAAATGCCCGAGGAGATGGCGAAAGTGGCGCGCGCGACCTCGATTCCCATCGCCGCCGGCGAAAGGCTGACCACGAAATACGAGTTCGCCCGGCTCCTCGCGACAGGCGCGGCGAGCGTGCTGCAAATGAATCTCGGCCGAGTCGGCGGCCTGTTGGAGGCGAAGAAGATCGCCGGCATGGCCGAGGCGCATTACGCCTCGATCGCGCCGCATCTCTATTGCGGCCCGGTGGTCGGCGCGGCGAACATCCAACTCGCCGCCTCGATACCGAATTTCCTGATCCTTGAGAGCATCGAGCGCTGGGGCGGCTTCCACGCCGAAATCCTCAAGACGCCGATCCGATGGGAGGAGGGCTACGTCATTCCGCCGGCCGCGCCGGGGCTCGGCGTCGAGCTCGACGAGGCCGTGGCTCTGGCCCATCCTTATCCGCCTGACGGACTGCTCCACCTCGAAATGAGCGACGCGCCGATCGGGTGAGGGCGGCTTAGTACGCTTTTCTCCGCGCTCTTCACCGCGCGACGCGATCTGCATCGAATGGGCGAGCGACGCTCCAGGCCGCGACGGCGAGCGCCAGCGCAACGAGGCCGCCATAGGCGAAGGCGGCGGAATAGGCGAGGCCGCCGCGATCGTGCAGCGGGCCGATTCCGAACGCGGCGGCGCCGTAGCCGATCTGGTAGAAGGCGATCAATTCGCCGGACATGGTCGCCGCGCGGCGGGGAAATTCCGAGCCGCCGAAGCTGATGCTGAGCGGCAGGAAGGCCGAGCAGGCGATGCCGGCGGCGGCGAAGGCGGCGATGCCGGCCGCGGCGTTTTCGGCGCGCGCGACGAACTGGAAAACAAGGGCGAGAGCGATGGGCAGCGCGACATAGACCCATCGCGCCGAGAGCCATCGGTCGGCGAGGGCGAAGAAGACCCGGCCGAGCGTCACCGTCAGCCAGAAGGCGGTCAAAGCGAAAGAAGCGACTTGCGCGGAGAGACGGCGCTCAGTCGAAAGGTAGAGCGTCGCCCAGTTTCCGTTGAGAGTCTCTACGACGCCGTAAAGCAGCGCCGCCGCGGCGTAGAGCCAGAAGCGGGACGGAACAACGGCGCCCTTCGCGGGAGCGCGGTCGCGGGCCGCGCCGAGCGGAGCGCGCAGCATCGCGAACGCGAACAGCAGGAGAGCGGCGAGAACCGCCATGAGCAGCGGCAGCGCCCACCAGGCGCCCAGGCCGGCAAACAGCGAGACCAGGACCGGGGCGAGGGCCGTGCCCAGACCGAGAAGCGCATTGAGCGCCAGCACCGCGCCGTCCGCGCCGTCCGGGAACAGGCCTTCGACCGAGGTGTTCAGCGCCATCACCGTCGCGCCGAAGCCAAGGCCGAGCGCGCCAGTTGCGATACAAAGCAGGATGAATGCGGCGGCGGAGCCGGTCAGCAGCGCGCTTGACGACAAAAGCGCCATCGACAAGAGGTCGCCGCCCAGCCCCAGTAAAAGTACGCCGCGCAAGCCGATCCGGCCGGCCAGCTGGGGCCCGAGCGAGGAGGCGAGGATCGCCAGCACGACTTGCGGGATGAACATCGCGCCATATTGCGCGCTGGAGAGGGCAAAGCCCGAAGGGCTGACAAAAATCGCGCTCGCCGCCGGGAAGGCGACCAGCGCCAAACCTTGCACGACGCCTGCGAAATAGACGAAGCCGATGGTCCATTTGTCGGAGCGGGACGCGGCGGGCAATCGATTTAGCCAAGGCGTTGGCGCAGGTGGTCGCCGACGCGGAGCGCGTTGGCGATGGCGGTCAGGGAGGGATTCACCGCGCCGATGCTGACGAAGAAACTGGTGTCGACGACGTAGAGATTGTCCAACTCGTGCGCCTTGCAATTGCGGTCGAGCACGGAGCGGGCCGGATCATCGCCGAACCGGCAGGTGCCGGCCTGATGCGCGCAGCCGGCAAGCGGAATGTCGTTGCGCATATAGAGATCGCGCGCGACCAGATGCTGCCGCTGCAGGCCGATCTCGCCGAGCATGGCGCGCAATTTGTCGTAGAGCTTCCGCATCGGAACCTGGTTGTTGGGCGTATAGGAGAGGGTGATGCGGCCGTCCCGGCCGACCGTCACCCGGTTGTCCGGATTGGGCAGGTCCTCCGTGGTCAGCCAGAAATCGACGGCGTGGCGGGCGATTTCGTCGAGAGCGCGATCCGGCATCAGCGCGGTCAGCAGGGGTTTTTCAGCCCGGTACATGCCGCCCAGCGTCTTGCCGATCATCTGGATGTTGCCCATCGGGTACGGAAAGTCCTTCATTCCGAAATAAAAATCGTTCAGCGCCAGGGTCTTTTGGAACATCGTGTCGTTCGGCGTCAGCGACAAGGCGAGCACCGCCTGGCTGTTGTGGAACATGTAGTTCCGGCCGACCTGGTCCGAGCCGTTGGCGAGGCCCGCCGGATGCTTGTCGTTGGCCGAGTTCAGAAGCAGCGCGGCCGAATTCGCCGCGCCGCATGAGACGACGACGATATCGGCGGCGAAGCGCTCGGGCGCGCCATTCACCTCCGCGACCACTTGGGTCACCGCCGTTCCCGACGGATTGGTCTCGAGCTTCACCGAGCGGGCGTTGCGCAGCAATGTGACGTTCGGATGCAGGAGAGCGGGACGAACGGCGATGACTTCGGCGTCGGATTTTGCATGCACCAGGCATGGAAATCCGTCGCATGTCTGGCAGCGGATACACCGGCTATAGGCCATGTCCGCTTCATTCAGCATCACCGCAGCGGGCGCGGGGAACGGACGATAGCCGGCGGCGGCGAGATCGTCGGCCAGCTTCTGGATGCGCGGCTCGTGCGAAACCGGCGGCGCCGGATAGGGCGCGCTGGTCGGCGGCTCGGTCGGATCGCGGCCATGTTCGCCATGCACGCGGTAGAGCTTCTCGGCCTCGCTGTAATAGGGCTCGAACTCGTCATAGCCGACCGGCCAAGCGGGCGACACGCCGTCATAGTGCTTGACCTCGCCGAAATCCTCCTTGCGCAAGCGGTAGAGCGCGGCGCCGAAAAGCTTGGTCGCGCCCCCGACATAATAATGGACCTGCGGCTGGAAGGGCGTGCCGTCCGGCAGAAGCCAAGTTTCCGGCGAGACGTATCGGTTGACCCCGAACACGTCCTCGACGCTCCAATTGCGCGCTTCGCGGGGCAGCCAGTCGCCGCGCTCGAGGATGAGGATTTTCTTGCCCGTCGGCGCTAGGCGATGGGCCAAAGTGCCGCCGCCCGCGCCGCTGCCGATGACGACGACGTCGTAGCGCTCGCTCATCGCTCGGCTACAGCCCGACGCTGCCCTGCATGATGCCGCCATCGGCGAATATCGTCGTCGCGGTCAGGTAGCTCGCGCCATCGCCGGCGAGAAAGACGACGACATTGGCGATTTCCTCGGGCTGCGCCATGCGGCCGAGCGGGATCGCGGCGTTGAGCTTCGCCAGCAGCGCCGGATCGTTCATGGTCGAAAGATTGATCGGCGTCGCCACCGCGCCGGGCCCGACGCCGACCACCAGCACGCCATGCGGCGCCAATTCGACGCCCGCCGTTCGCGTCAGCATGCGCACGCCGCCTTTGGCGAGGCAATAGGCGGTATTGCCCGGCATCGGCCAGTCCTCGTGGACGGAGGTGATGTTGATGATCCGTCCGCCGCCGCCTT
>DATGLU010000545.1:0-6919 GCA_035294045.1 Roseiarcus sp.
TCGTCGAGCACGACGAGGCGGATCGCCTCGTCCGCCATCAGCGCTTGCGCTCTGGCCCAGGCCGCTTCCGCGGCGGCCACGTCGCGGGCGCGATCCTGCGTCTCCCAGGTGAAGCCCTCGCCCATCGTGCGCCACTCGACGAGATCGGCGAAGCGCGTTTCGAGAAGAGTGCGCTCGCCCGTCGACCACGCGCCTTTGATGAATTGCACCACGCCGACCCGCCAGCCATGGCCGAGGGCGCGCAGGATCAGGCCGAAAGCCGCGGTCGATTTCCCCTTGCCCTTGCCGGTATTGACGATCAGCAGCCCCTTTTCGACCGTCTTGGAGGCGACCTCGCGATCCTGCGCCTCCTTGCGCTTTTGCATTTTCTGCTTGTGCCGCTCGGCCTCGTCCACGATCTGCATCCTGTTTTTGCTTCAAATCCGCCGAAAGGACCGTCGGCTTCGCCGCTCTCAATGCGCCTCGTCCCAATTGGCGGCGGCGCGCGCATCGACTTTGAGCGGCGCAGAAAGCTGCACCGCGGGCAGCGGCGCCTCCTCCATCACTTTGACGACGAGCTTGATCGTCGCCTCGACCTCGTCGAGCGGCGCCTCGAAAACGAGCTCGTCATGGACCTGCAGCAGCATCATCGCGCTGAGCTTGGCCTTGGCCAGGGCGTCGTCCATGCGGATCATGGCGCGGCGGATGATGTCGGCCGCCGAGCCCTGGAGCGGCGCATTGATCGCGGCGCGCTCGTTGAAGGCGCGCTCGGAAGGATTCGACGCCGTGATGCGCGGAAAATGGCATTTGCGGCCGAATATGGTGCGCACATAGCCCTCGGCCCGCGCCTGTTTCTTCATCGCCTCCATATAGGCGCGGATGCCCGGGAAGCGCTCGAAATACTTTTTGATGTAAGCGCCCGCCTCCTCGCGTGGAATGCCGAGCTGGTTGGCGAGGCCGAAAGCGGAAATTCCGTAGATGATGCCGAAATTGATCGCCTTGGCGCGCCGCCGAATCTCGCTTGGCATGTCCTTCACCGGCACGCCGAACATTTCCGAAGCGGTCATCGCATGAATGTCGAGTCCGTCGGCGAAAGCCTGTTTCAGTTGCGGGATATCGGCGACATGGGCGAGCAGGCGCAATTCGATCTGGCTGTAATCGGCCGAGATCAGCGCATAGCCCTTGTCGGCGACGAAGGCGCGGCGAATCTTGCGCCCCTCCTCGTTGCGGATCGGGATGTTCTGCAGGTTCGGCTCCGAGGAGGAGAGCCGGCCGGTCGTCGTCGCCGCGAGCGCATAGCTCGTATGGACGCGATGAGTGCGCGGATTGACGTAGCTCGGCAGCGCGTCGGTATAAGTCGATTTGAGCTTGGCGAGCTGGCGCCATTCGAGAATGCGGGCCGGCAATTCATGGCCTTCCTCGGCAAGGTCGTCGAGGATGCTGGCCGATGTCGACCATGCTCCGGTCGCGGTCTTCTTCGCGCCGGGCAGTCCCATCTTGCCGAAAAGAATATCGCCGAGCTGCTTGGGCGAGCCGAGATTGAACGGCTCGCCGGCGAGCTTGTGGATTTCGGCCTCGAGCCGCGCCATGCCTTGCGCGAATTCGCCGGAAAGGCGCGACAGCACGGCCGGATCGATCGAAACGCCGCGCCGCTCCATCCGCGCCAGCGGGACGACGAGCGGCCGCTCCAGCGTCTCATAAACCTTTGCGACATGCTCGGCCGCCAGCCGGCTTTTCAGCGCGCGCCACAGCCTCAGCGTCACGTCGACATCCTCGGCGGCGTATTCGCATGCCTTGTCGATCGGCACACGGGCGAAGCCGATGAAGGTCTTGCCCGAGCCGGCGACATCCGAGAATTTTATCGTCTGGTGACCGAGGAAGCGCTCGGCGAGCCAATCCATGCCGTGACCGTCGGTCGTCGCGGCGGCGTCGAGCGCGTAGGACATCAGCATCGTGTCGTCGATCGGCGCGACCTCGACGCCGCGCTCGGCGAGCATGACCCAATCGAACTTGACGTTGTGGCCGATCTTGATCACGTCGGGCGCTTCGAAGAGCGGCTTCAGCAGAGCGAGCGCCTCGCTTTCCTTGATCTGGTCGGGCAAGAGATCGCCGCCGAACAGGTCCTGCTTGCCCGCCGGCCGATGGCCGAGCGGAACATAGCACGCCTTGCCGGGCGCGACGCAGAGCGACAGGCCGACGAGGTCGGCTTGCATCGGATCGAGCGAATCGGTCTCGACGTCGAAGGCGACAACGCCCGCTTCGTACGCCTCCGCGACCCAGCCGCGCAACGCGTCGAGCGTCCGCACGATCGCATAGCCCGAGCGGTCGATCTTGCTCTCGCGCGCCTCGGCGAGGCGCTGCGCCGCGAAAGCTTGCGGGGTGAGGAATTCGCTCTGCGCCGGCTCGACCGACGCGGCCGGCTTTGGCGCGGGGGGCGGAATCTCGCCTTGGGTCGGCGGCGGCGAAGGCCAGTCGGCGGCTTCCTTGGCTTCGCCGTTGCGGCCGCGCCAGCCGGCCGGCCCGACAAAGGCGGGGTCCGGCTCGATCGCGCCGGCGTCGACGCTATAGATTTCGGCGGCGCGGCGGGTCAGCGTGGTGAACTCCATCGCCTTGAAGAAGGCGATCAGCGTCTTGGCGTCGGGCGGCGTCAGCGCGAGATCGTCGAGCCGCTCCTCCACCTCGACATTGTCGATCAGCGAGACGAGTTGCTTGGAGATGCGGATCAGCTTGACCGTTTCGGGATTGGTCAGCGTGTCGCGGCGCTTTGGCTGCTTGATCTCGCCGGCCCGCTGCAGCAGCGTTTCAAGGTCGCCATATTCGGCGATAAGCTGGGCGGCGGTCTTGACGCCGATGCCCGGCGCGCCAGGAATATTGTCGGTTGAGTCGCCGGCCAGCGCCTGGATGTCGATCACCTTGTCCGGGCCGGCGCCGAAATATTCGAGCACCTCGGCTTCGCCGATCTTGCGCTCTTCGCGCGAGCCTTTCGCGCCCGCTTCTCCCGAGGCGGGATCGTACATCGAGACGCCGGGCCGGATGAGCTGCATCAGGTCCTTGTCGGCCGAGATGATCAGCGTCTCGGCGCCGCGCTGTTTGGCGTGGCGCGCATAGGTCGCGATCAGGTCGTCGGCCTCGTAGCGGTCCTGCTCGACCGGCCGCAGGCCGAAGGCGCGCACGGCGGCGCGCATCAGCGGGAATTGCGGCACGAGATCTTCCGGTGGGTCGGGACGATGCGCCTTGTAGGCCGGATAGATTTCGCGGCGGAAGGAATTCTCGGACTTGTCGAATATGATCGCGAGATGGGTCGGCTTGATCCCCGCCGCGCCATCGCGGATGAACTGGAAGAGCTTGGTGGCGAAGAGCCGCACCGCGCCGACCGGCAGGCGGTCGGCGCGGTAATTGTATTTCTGATCCTGGCGGATCGATTGGAAATAGGCGCGGAAAACGAAGGAAGAGCCGTCGACGAGGAAAACGCGGTCGCCCGGCCCGACAGGGCGATGGATTTGGGTCATGGCCGGAAGATAATGCGCGAGGGCGAGGAGCGCCACCGCCGTGAATCCCTTCTCCCCGTGAAACGGGGAGAAGCTGGCCGCGCGCAGCGTGGCCGGATGAGGGCGGCGCCGGCGTTTGAGATTGGCGAGCGGGGTAGGAGAAGAGGCGCGCGGCGTCTGTACTTTCGAGTCCTGCGCAGCCCCTCATCCGGCGCTTCGCGGCCACCTTCTCCCCGCTTTGCGAGCCTTGCGGGGAGAAGGGGGTCACACCGTCAGCACGATCTTGCCGATATGGGCCGAGCTCTCCATCCGCGCATGGGCCTTGGCCGCGTCTTCGAGCGGGAAGGTCGAATCGATGACCGGCTTGCAGCGCCCGGCCGCGAGCAGCGGCCAGACTTTCTCCTTCAGCGCATCGGCGATCAGCGCCTTTTCCGCGGGCTGGCGCGGGCGCAGCGTCGAGCCGGTATGGATCAGGCGCTTTTGCATCAGCGGCAGCAAATCCAGCGTCGCCTTCGATCCATGGAGAAGAGCGATCTGGACGACGCGGCCGCCCCGCGCCGCCGCGGCGTAATTGCGCGCGACATAATCGCCGCCGACCATGTCGAGAATGACGTCAGCGCCTTTCTGATTCGTCGTCTTCAGAGTCTCGGCGACGAAATCGGCCGCGCGATAGTCGATCGCGACATCGGCGCCGAGACGCAGGCACGCGGCGGCCTTGTCGGGCGAGCCGGCGGTGGCGATCGCTTTCGCGCCGAAGGCCTTGGCGAGCATGATCGCCGTCGTGCCGATGCCAGAAGTCCCGCCATGGACGAGCAGGGTCTCGCCGGCTTTGAGGCCGCCGGCGTCGAAGACATTGGTCCAGACGGTGAAGAACGTCTCCGGAATCGCCGCGGCTTCGATCACCGAAAGGCCGGCGGGAATCGGCAGCGCGTTGCTCTCATGGGCAAGCGCATATTGCGCATAGCCGCCGCCGGGCAGGAGCGCCAGGACCTTGTCGCCGAGCCTGTAGCGCGTCGCCCCGGCGCCGAGCGCGACCACTGTCCCGGCGATTTCGAGACCGAGAATGTCCGGCGCGCCGGGCGGCGGCGGATAATGGCCCTGGCGCTGCATCACGTCCGGTCGGTTGACGCCGGCGGCCGCCACCTGAACGAGGATCTCGCTTTCGCGCGGCGCAGGAACCGGCCGCTCGCTGATCTGAAGGACCTCGGGACCGCCCGGCTGAACGGCGATCACGACTTTCATCGTTTGCGGCAGATCGGACATGGAAATCTCTCTTCCAGGGAAGCTCAAGCCGTCATCACGGGCGCGGCGATTTTCACGCCGTCCTCGCACGGCGCCGCGCGGAACTCCGACAGCGCCTCGGCGCGCCGGCAGAACGCGGCGAGGGCGGGATAGCGTGCGGCGGGCGCGAGATCGGCAAGGTTGAGCTGGACGAAGGCGAATGCGGTCGCGACGGTGATGTCGGCGAGCATCAGGTTTTCGCCGACCAGCCAATTCTGCGTCTTGGCGGTTTCGCGATCGAGCATTTCGAGGCCGGCCTCCAACTGGCCCCGCACCCGGCCGAGCCAGGGTTCGTGCTGCTTTTCCGGCGGCCTGAGCTGGCGCTCGTAATGCGCCTGCACCGCCTTCTCGTTGACGGTCAGAGCGAGCCCGTTCAGCCGGTACGATTTTAGCTTCGTCGCCGGCGCGCCCGGCGTCAGGCGCGGCGCGCGCGGCGCCAGAGACTCGGCGTAGTCGATGATCAGCGTCGACTCGACCAGCACGGTCCCGTCATCGGCGACGAAAGTCGGCGCCTTGAGCAGTGGGTTAATCGCGCGAAATTCGTCGATATGGCGGAAGATCGACAGGGGCCGGTGCTCGAACGGCAGACCGAGCCGCAATAGCGCGATCGCGACGCGGCGCACATAGGGGGAATCCAGCATGCCGATCAGTTGCATTTAGCGCGATCCTCATCGACGGAGATTTGAGACGCCGCCGTCTCGGCCGGCGGCCTCGCATGACCGCAATTATGCGCGAAACCCCTTCTCGCCGCAAAGGCCACGCCCCACAATGGATTGCTTCGATCGCAATGACGGTTCTGCCATAGCGCCGGGCAGGCGTTCGTATCTTCGCGCCAGCGTTCGAGGCGCTATGGCGGGTTGACGGCGGTCGGACGGCGTGGCGTCGCGGCGCTTGGAAGTCAGGGAAACCGCCAAGCCGGAGGCGCAGGCTCTTCCCGGACAACCCTGCGCTTCGCGGGACGAGGAAATTTCGTACCTTGACGCGGCGGCCTGAGCGGCTATCGTCAAGCCGATGGCTCCCTTCTAGGGATCAAAAGGGAACGCGGTGCGGACGGCGTTCGTCCAAGGCCGCGGCTGCCCCCGCAACTGTAAGCGGCGAGCCGCTTCCTTCTCGCCACTGGGACGCATGGCCCGGGAAGGCGGAAGCGGCGCCAAACCGCGAGCCAGGAGACCTGCCATCGAAGGACGTCAGCGCGGGAGCGTCGAGCGGGGTGTCTCGGCGCGGCGAAGCCGCCTTAAGAAAGGCGGCCAACCCTCTGCGATGACAAGCGACGTCGCACGAGATTCCGCCATGCTCCGCTTGATCAAGAAATTTTTCGACGAGAGCGCGCCTAACCTGAAGGCGCGCCTTTTTTATATGTGCGGCGCGCTGGCCGCCTTGAATATCGGCGCCTGGCTCTGGGCGCTGGCCGCATTCCGCCATAGCCCGGCGCCGCTCGGCGTCGCGCTGGTCGTTTACGGTCTCGGCCTGCGCCACGCCGTCGACGCCGATCATATCGCCGCGATCGACAACGTCACCCGCAAGCTCATGCAGGACGGGGGGCGCCCGGTCTCGGTCGGCTTCTTCTTCGCCATGGGCCATTCGGCTGTGGTGATTTTCGTCACCGCCGCCGTGGTCGGCGCATCGAGCCTGCTCGAGAGCTTCGAGAGCCTGCATGGCGTCGGCGACATGATCAGCACGAGCGTCTCGGCGCTCTTCCTGCTTGCCATCGCGGCGATGAACATCGTCATCTTTTTCTCGATTTACGAGACTTATCGCCGCGTGCGCGCCGGCGGCGCCTATATCGAGGAGGACCTCGACGTCCTGCTCAACAAGCGCGGCTTTCTCGCCCGGCTGTTTCGCCCGCTGTTCAAGCTGGTGACGAGGAGCTGGCACATGTTTCCGCTCGGCTTTCTGTTCGGACTCGGCTTCGACACCGCGACGGAAGTCGCCGTGTTCGGCGTCTCGGCGGCGCAGGCGGCGAAAGGCGCGCCGCTCGCCGCGATCCTGGTCTTTCCGGTCTTGTTCGCGGCCGGCATGTCGCTCGTCGACACGGCCGACGGCGTGATGATGCTCGGCGCCTATCGCTGGGCCTTCGTCAAGCCGATCCGCAAGCTCTATTACAACATGACGATCACCCTGGTCTCGGTGATCGCCGCGATGCTGATCGGCGGCGTCGAGGCGCTCGGCCT
>DATGLU010000546.1:0-5304 GCA_035294045.1 Roseiarcus sp.
AAGCTGACGCGCCCTCAACTTGAGGCGAGCACCTTCATCGCCTTGGTGCGGTCGAGCACATCGACGACCACATGACGGCCGGAACGTCGGAGCGCGATATTGGCCGAGGCGTCTTTCAGCCGCAATCCATAGAGCACGATCTCGTCGAGGAAGCTCGGCAAGACCGGCTCCTCGAACGTCACGCGCAATTCGTCGGGATTGAAGACCAGTCCGATGCAGGACTGAATCATCGACAGAGGCGTTGCGGCGGCCCAGGCTTGCGGGATGCAGGCGACGGGGTACGAGGTCGGCCCCTGCGTGCGCTGCCGCGGAAAGCCGCAGAACAGTTCCGGCAAGCGCCGAAGGTCGACAAACGTCGAGGCGGCGAACACGCCTTCGAAAATCTTTGCCGCGTCCTGGCGGAATCCGTAACGAGCGAAGCCGGCCGCGATCAGCGCATTGTCATGCGGCCAGACCGAGCCATTGTGATAGCTCATCGGATTGTAGCGGGCCTCGGTGGTGGCGATGGTGCGCACGCCCCAGCCGCAAAAGAGCGCGCTTCCCATCAGCGAGCGGACGACTTTGGCGGCCCGCTCGGGATAGGCGACGCCGGCAAACAGGGCGTGACCGGCATTGGACGAGCGCACCCGGCAGGGCTGCTTATCGCCGTCGAGAGCGAGAATATAGGTTCCGAGCTTTTCGTCAAAAAAGCTTTCGTCGAAGTGACGGCGCAAGCGCTCCGCCTTTTTACCGTACTTTCCCGCGCCCTCGGTATCCCCGAGCCGCTGCGCAATTTGCTCCGCGGCGCGCCAGGCCGCGTAGACATAGGCCTGCGCCTCGACCACCGCGATCGGCCCACGCGCCAGGGCGCCGTCCGCGTGGAAAATCGAATCGGAACTGTCCTTCCAGCCCTGATTGACCAGACCCTCGCCGGAGCGGCGGCCATATTCGATGAAGCCGTCGCCGTCGCGATCGCCGAAGCGCTCGATCCAATCGAGCGCCGCCGCGACATGCGGCCAGATCTCGCGGACGAAAGCGGCATCGCCGGTCCGTTCGAGATAAGCGCCGGCGAGCATGACGAAGAGCGGCGTCGAATCGATGCTGCCGTAATATTTGCGGAACGGCACTTCGCCAAGCGCCGCCATCTCGCCGTGCCGGACCTCGTGAAGAATCTTGCCGGGCTCGGCGTCCGCCTCGGGATCGATCTCCGTCGCCTGATTGGCGGCGAGATGGCCGAGCACGCCCCGGGCGATCATCGGATCGAGCCACAGCGTTTCGAGCGCGGTGATCAGCGCGTCGCGGCCGAAGACGGTGCTGAACCACGGTATGCCGGCATAAGGATAAGGCCCCTCCGGCAGATCGGTGATCAGCATGTAGAGATCGGAGACGCTGCGCCGCACCGCCTCGTTGAAAACCGCGTTCGACGTCGCGACCGCCGCCGCGCGCAGCGCCGAGCGCCGCAAGGCGCGACGCGCGTCGCGCAATCCGCCGAGAAAGGCCCGCCGCGTCAATTGGCCGGGGCCCTCCGAGGCGCAATTGACCTCGACGAACAGCGAACGCGATTCGCGCGGCCCCAATTCGAATCTGAAGATGGCCTGGTCGCGCAGCAGGCGCGCCGGCGCCGGATCGAAGCGGAGGACGGTCGAGCGACGTACTTTATCCAATCCGGTATAGCTCAACGTGACGAAGCTGCGCTCGACCACCGGGCTATGCGTTTCGCCCCTTTTGTCGCGATGATTGCCCCGCACCTCGAAAAGGTCGGCGAAATCGGCCGCGAAGGCGAGGCCGATCTGAATCTCTCTCGGCCGCTCGTCGAAATTTCTGACGAAGATCCGCTCGAAGCAGGCGGCGTTCCAGAGAAAGCGCGAACGGCGGATATGGATGAGATCGTGCTCGAAGGCGAGCCGGCCCTCGGGGTCGTAGAGATCGGGATTGGCGACGTCGCAGGTCAACGTCGCATTGTCGTCGCGCAAGGCCGAGCTCAGCAGCATCGGCCGCGCGCCGTTGATGGTCAAAAACAGATGGGAAAGGTGGCGGGTGTCGCGATAGAAAATTCCCTCCGGCCGGCCGGGCGCGGAGGCCGCATCGCCATTATGGTCGAACACGGCGAATATGTCGCCGTATTTAAGCGTAAACGGCCGCCGCTCTTGCAACGGCGCGGCGGCGGGAATGAAAAACGGCGGCGGCAAAGCTTCAAGATCCTCCGCGCCGGCCACGTGCAACTTGGCGCTGCTCTTTTCCATTCGGCCCCCAAAACGAAAGCCGCCGCTTTAGGCGACGACCTGAAGATCGCGATTGATCGCCGGGCGGCGAACGCGGAAGGCGCCGGTCTGCAAGCCGGCGCGGGCGCGGTAGATCGCGAGATAGTCCTGCGTCATGCGGTCGACGGTGAAGCGCTCTTCAAAGGCGCGCCGTCCTTCGGCTCGATCGAGCAAGGGGATGCGGTGCACCGCCGCAACCGCCTCCTCGATATTGTCGACAAGAAATCCCGACACGCCGTCCTCGATGATTTCCGGCGTCGAGCCTATCCGGAACGCGATGACAGGGGTTCCGCAAGCCATCGCCTCGATCATCACCAGCCCGAACGGTTCGGGCCAATCGATCGGAAAAAGCACCGCCGCCGCATTGCCCAAAAAATCCGCCTTGTGCCGCTCGGCGATCTCGCCGACAAATTCCACGTTGGGATTGCTGTCGACCATCGGCTTGATCGCGCTTCGCCAATAGGCCTCTTCGCTCTTGTCGATTTTCGCCGCCATTTTCAACTTCATGCCGGCGCGTGTGGCGATTTCAATGGCCCGATCGGGGCCTTTCTCGGGCGAAATCCGCCCTAAAAACGCAAGGTAGCCGCCGCGAGGATTCGGATTGAAGGGCAAAAGATCGCGCGGCAGGCCGTGATGGACCGTTCCGACCCAATTGGCGTTGGGAATCGGCCGGCGCTGATCCTTGGAGATCGAGACGACCGGCAGGTCGGCGAAGGCGGCGTACACCGCTTTGAGGTCGGGCAGATCGAGGCGCCCATGCAGCGTCGTCAAGGTCCGCTCGGAAAAATCGCGGATCAACGGATAATGCAAAATCTCGGTATGGAAGTGGAGAATGTCGAACTCGCCCGCCCGGCGCCGCACCTTGTCGAGCATGATCAGATGATGAGCGATCGGGTCTTTGACATTGGGATCGAGGCGCAGCGCCGTCTCGCAGCATGGTTCGAGGCGGGCTGAGGTCAGCGAATCGCCGCTGGCGAAAAGCGTTACGTCATGGCCTTGGCGCGTCAGCGCCTCGGTTAGGTAAGCAACGATACGTTCCGTCCCGCCGTAGAGCCGGGGCGGGCAGCTTTCGGCAAGCGGGGCAATTTGAGCAATCCTCATCCATCATCTCCTCGCATGCGATGCCAATGCAAAACGGCAACGCCGCGCGGAGCATCACGCGCCGAGAAACGCGCGAGGCCGCCCGAGAGTTCATCATAAGCGCATTGCCGAGGCGAAAGCTATGCGCCGCGCAGCGCGCTCAAAACCGCGAAATTTTTCAGCCGCCGTCAGCGCTTGAGCGCCTCGGCGATCTCGTCCAAGGCGGCCGGATCGTCAATCGTCGCCGGCATCGCCCAATTTTCGCCATCGGCGATCTTCTTCATTGTGCCGCGCAAGATTTTGCCGGACCGCGTCTTCGGCAAACGGGGAACCGCGATTGCGCGCTTGAAGGCGGCGACGGGGCCGATGCGCTCGCGCACCAGCGCGACCGCCTCGCGCTCGATATCGCTTGGCGCGCGGTTGACGCCAGCCTTGAGCACCAGGAAGCCGACCGGCGCCTCGCCCTTGATCTCGTCCTTGACGCCGATCACCGCGCATTCGGCCACGTCCTGGTGCGCGGCGAGGGCCTCCTCCATGCCGCCGGTCGACAGCCGATGGCCGGCGACATTGATGATGTCGTCGGTGCGGCCCATCACGAAGAGATAACCGTCCTCGTCGCAATAGCCGGCGTCCGATGTCTTGTAGTAGCCGGGAAATTCGGACAGATAGCTCTCGACCATCCGCTGATCGTTTTGGAACAAAGTCGGCAGCGCGCCGGGCGGCAGCGGCAGCCTGATCACGATCGAGCCCATCGCGCCGGGCGCGACCGGCCTGGCGGTATCGTCGACCACCGCGACGTCGTACCCCGGCATGGGAACGGTCGGCGAGCCGGGCTTGATCGGCAAAAGGCCGAGGCCGACCGGATTGGCGACGATCGGCCAGCCGCTCTCGGTTTGCCACCAGTGATCGACGACCGGGATATTGAGCAATCGGCCGGCCCAGGCGAGCGTTTCAGGATCGGCGCGCTCGCCGGCGAGAAAAAGGGTACGCAGCGAGGCGGTCGAGTATTTCTTCAGCAGCGCGCCTTCCGGGTCCTCCTTGCGCACAGCGCGGAAAGCCGTCGGCGCGGTGAAGAACGAGACGACCTTGTGCTCGTCGATGACGCGCCAGAAGGCGCCGGCGTCGGGCGTGCCGACCGGCTTGCCCTCATAGAGCAGGCTCGTGCAGCCATGCAGCAAAGGCCCGTAGACGATATAGGAATGGCCGACCACCCAGCCGATATCCGACGCCGTCCAGAAGGTCTCGCCGGCCGCAACGCCATAGACATTCGCCATCGACCACTTGAGCGCGACCATGTGGCCGCCATTGTCGCGCACCACGCCCTTCGGCTTGCCGGTCGTCCCCGACGTATAGAGGATGTAGAGCGGATCGGTCGCGGCGAGCTCGACGCAAGCGGCGCGCTTGCCGTTGGCTTTGGCGGCGGCGTAGGCCTCGTCCCAGTCGTGGTCGCGGCCGGCGGTCATCGCCGCCTCGGCTTGCGGACGCTGCAGCACCAGGCACGCGGCCGGCTTGTGCGCGCTGATCTCGATCGCCGCGTCGAGCAGCGGCTTGTACGCGACGACGCGCCCGGGCTCGACGCCGCACGAGGCGGCGAGAATCAGCTTGGGCCTGGCGTCGTCGATCCGCGCGGCGAGTTCTCTGGCCGCAAAGCCGCCGAAGACGACGGAATGCACCGCGCCGATCCGCGCGCAAGCGAGCATCGCCGCCAAAGCTTGCGGGATCATGGGCATGTAGATGACGACCCGGTCGCCTTTTCCGACATGGAGGGAGGAAAGAACCGCGGCGAGCGTCGCCGTCTCCTCCAGCAATTCGGCGTAGCTGATGCGGCGTTTCGCGCCGGTCACCGGGCTGTCATAGAGGATCGCGGTCTGCTCGCCCCGGCCGGCGGCGACATGGCGGTCGAGCGCGTTGAAGCAGGTGTTGCAGGTCGCGTCCGTAAACCAGCGGCCATAGACGCCGGCCTCTGCGTCGAAAATCCGCTTTG
>DATGLU010000547.1:0-2171 GCA_035294045.1 Roseiarcus sp.
TATTGTAATATAAAATATCTGACTCGCAAATAGACAGAAAATCGATGTTTGCGATTG
The DNA here is from genome assembly GCA_035294045.1 of Roseiarcus sp. Classification (GTDB taxonomy): domain Bacteria; phylum Pseudomonadota; class Alphaproteobacteria; order Rhizobiales; family Beijerinckiaceae; genus Roseiarcus. The sequence goes on from DATGLU010000547.1 coordinate 58, forward strand.
ACAATTATTAGCAGCAGTGGAACATTCTTCGCAAGCGGCCGCGATCAGCGCGGCGCCGCCCATGGCGGCGAGAAGACCGCGACAACAGTCCTTTTCAGGGCCAGTCCTTTTTAGGGAGGTGTCACGATGATCATCACGCGTCGCAGATTGCTCATTACGTCGGCCGCCGGCGCGGCCGGCCTCGCGATGGGCTCTGCTGCATGGGCCGCGCCGCCGCTCAAGCAGAAGGCCACGTACAAGGTCGGATTCGCGCAGACGGAGAGCAACAATCCGTGGCGTCTCGCCGAGACGGCGAGCATGCAGGACGAGGCCAAGAAGCTCGGCTATCAGCTCGTCTATACCGACGCCGCCGGCTCGGCCGCCAAGCAGGCCTCGGACGTGAACAGCATGATCGCGCAAGGCGTCGACGCCATCTTCCTGCCGCCGCGCGAGGACAAGCCGCTCGTGCCGGTGATCAAGGCGGCCGCGAAAGCCGGCATCCCGGTCTTCCTGATCGACCGCGACGTCGATCACTCGATGGCCAAGCCCGGCGTCGACTACGTCACCTTCATAGGCTCGAATTTCGTCGAGGAAGGCCAGCGCGTCGCCGCTTGGCTCGCCAAGACGGTCGACGGCAAGGCCAAGATCATCGAGCTCGAAGGCACGACCGGCTCGTCGCCGGCGAACGATCGCAAGAAGGGCTTCGACGAGGCGATCAAGAAATGGCCGGGCATGACCATTCTCGCCAGCCAGAGCGGCGACTTCGCGCGCGACAAGGGTCGGCAAGTGGCCGAGACCTTGCTGCAGGCCCATCCCGACGTGACGGCGATCTACGCCCATAACGACGAGATGGCGCTCGGCGCCATCGCCGCGCTCGAAGCGGCGGGCAAGAAGCCCGGCAAGGATGTCATCGTCGTCTCGATCGATGGCGAGAAGGACGCGGTCCAGGCGATCATCGACGGCAAGCTCGGCTGCACCTGCGAGTGCAATCCGCGCTTCGGGCCAAAGGCCTTCTCGACGATGAAGGATTATGCGGCGGGCAAGACCATTCCGCCCTATATCAAGAACGAGGATCGCTTCTTCGATTCGAGCAACGCCAAAGAGGTCTTGGCGAGCGCGTTCTGATTGTGATTTGATGAGAAAAGCCCTCCCTCGCCCGGCCGGGCGAGGGAGTTTTTATTTCTAAAAAGGGCGCGCGTTCATGTCGGCGATCGACGCCGCTTCTCCGGCTCCGATTCTTTCGATGGAGGGAATCGAAAAGGCCTTCGGCGGGTCCAAGGCGCTGGCCGGCGCCCGGATCGATGTCGCGCCGGGCGAAGCCATGGCGCTTGTCGGGCAGAACGGGGCCGGCAAGTCGACGCTGATCAAAGTGCTGACCGGCGTTCACCGCAAGGATGCGGGTACGATCCATTTCGCCGGGCGGCCGGTCGAATTCGGCTCGCCCCAGCAAGCCCAGCGCGGCGGCATCGCGACGATCTACCAGGAGATCAACCTGATCCCCTATCGCTCGGCGGCGGAAAATATCTGCCTCGGCAAGGAGCCGCGCCGTTTCGGCCTGATCGATTGGCGGCGCATGAACGCCGAGGCCGAGGAGATCCTGCGCCGCTTCTCGGTCGAGATCGACGTCCGCCGCCCCTTGATGAGCTTCTCGACCGCGATCCAGCAGATGGTGGCGATCGCCCGCGCCGTCTCTTTTTCTGCGCGCCTGGTCATCATGGACGAGCCGACCTCCTCGCTCGACGAACGCGAATGCGAGGTTCTGTTCGACGTGATCCGCCGGCTCAAGCAGGACGGCGTTTCGGTGATTTTTGTCAGCCATAAGCTCGACGAGCTCTATCAGGTCTGCGAGCGGGTCACGGTGATGCGCGACGGCCGCACTGTGCTGGTCGACCGTCTGGGCAATCTCGACAAGCTGCAGCTCGTCGCCGCCATGCTCGGGCGCGACCTCGCCGCGGTGCGCGCCAAAGGCGCGACCGCGTTCAGTCGCGGCGGCGCGAAAATCGGCGGGGAAATCCTGCGCGCCGAGAATCTCAAGATCGGCCGGCGGGTGAGGAATGCGCGGGTCGCCGTGCGCTCGGGCGAGATCGTCGGCCTCGCCGGCTTGCTCGGCTCGGGCCGCAGCGAAGTGGCGCGGG
>DATGLU010000548.1:0-6746 GCA_035294045.1 Roseiarcus sp.
TGCCGATGCGCGACATTGCCGAAGCGCTTGGCCGACGCCTGAAATTGCCAGTCAAATCCCTCGCGCCGCAAGAGGCGGCAGCCTTTTTCGGCTGGCTCGCGGTATTTGCCGGGTACGACATGCCGAGCTCAAGCGAGCAAACTCGCAGAAAGCTGGGATGGGCGCCGACCGGACCGGGGCTGATCGCCGATCTCGAACGTCTGCAGGGCGTCGATCGTTGAAGCGCCCTTTCAACGATGCACGACCGGGTCGAACTGGACTTGCCGCTTACCTTCTCACGCAAAGCGGGCTGAGCCGGCAGCGTTATACGTAGGGACCTTTCATGCCTGCCTTCAACAGCCAGAGCTACAGCTCGGACTTGATGGCCCGCAGCAACCGGAAGCGCATATCGCCGCCATTGCTTGTCAGCGCGATCACGAAGCGGACCCGCCCGTGGCTCGACGTGTCGGCATAGCCGGCGAGCGTGCTGACTCCCTCCATCGTGCCGGTCTTGTCCTCGCCTCCGTCATGGCCGTGCAGCAAATCGGCGTAAGGCGCGAAAAGCGCCAGCACTTTGACGAGGCCGCGCGCGGTGAAGCGGTCGTCGCGGCTGATCCCGGAGCCCTCTTCGAGATGGATGGCGTCGGCGAGGCCATGCGCGGCGAGCATCTGGTTGGCGACCTTGAGCGACTTTTCGAGGCTGACCGGCCCGCCCAGCTTGCGCGCGCCGATCTCCAGGAAGACCTGATTGGCGATATAATTGTTCGAGGCGCGGAGCAGCGCGGCGAGGATCTGCGAAAGCGGGCGCGACCGGTGGATATAGACCGGCGCCAATCCCCTCGGCACGGCGCCGACCGACACGTCGCTCTTCACGGCGCCGCCGGCCCGCTCGACGAACGCGGCGATCAGCTCGCCGGCATATTGCAGGCTGGCCGTCGGGTCCTCGCTCAAGCTGATGCGGCCGCGCCCGTTCGGGCCCCGCTCCCGGAATTGAGCGATCGCCAGCGGCGTGATCGGGGTCTGCCTCTCGGCTGAACGTACCTTGTCCCCGCTGCGCACGGCGGCGACCGTGTTGAAGTTCACCGCCAGCGCGGCGTTCGGCGCATTATAGGCCTCGTCGGTGTTCTCGACGCCGGGAATGCGAAGATTCGGCGGATAGTAACTCCCGTCGACGACGATGCCGGCGACCGGCGCCTTGCCGATGGCGGCGACAAGCTCGGCCGCGAGCCGCGCCAGCTCCTCCGAGATCAGGAAAGGATCGCCGCCGCCGCGCACATAAAGCACACGCCGATCGTCGAGATAGAAGCGCGTCTCGAAGCGGTAATCGCCACCGAGGACTTCCTCGGCCAGCCAAGCGGTCACGATCTTGGCGACCGAGGCCGGGACGAAAGGCTGGTCGGCGTTCTGGGCGACCAACTCGTCGCCTTGAGCGTCGACGACGAGCACGACCGCCTGCGGCGCCAGCGACGCGATCGTCTCCTTGACGCCGGCCAAAGCCGGGCCGGGCAGCAGGAGCAAGGCAATCACGAGCAGGCGAGACCACATGGCGACTCCGGGGCGTGCGACGTCACGGCGACCTGTAGCCGCGCTCGATGAGCGCGGCTGACGCGGCCAACGGCCGCGTCTACAAAGCATCCTCGCTTACTCCGACTCCGCCAGCCGGTCGGCGAACTGGGCGATGGTCTTCGCATAGACCTCCGCGGCGTTCCATTCGAGCAGCACAGCGAAGTTCGGATCGCCCGGATCCCATTTCGCGCCGCGCTTCCAACCATGTTGTTGCAGGAAATTGGCGGTCGAAGCGAGCGCGTCGGCCGCGTTGCCCATCAGATCGCCGCCGCGCCCGCCATTCGACGAGACCGCGTAATGGAGATAGGCCGACGGCATGAATTGCGTCTGGCCGAGCTCGCCCGCCCAAGCTCCATGCATCTGCTCCGGGGTGAGGAGGCCGCGCTGGACAATGGTCAGAGCGTCGATGAGCTCGGCGCGATAGAGATCGGCGCGGCGGCAATCATAAGCGAGCGTCGCCAGCGCGCTGAATGTCGGATACTTGCCGAGGTCGGCCCCGAAACTTGTCTCGAGCCCCCAGATCGCGACCAGAACCGGACCAGGGACGCCGTAGCGCTGCTCGATCCGTTCGAGCGGCTCCGCATAAGCGAGCAGCATCGTCTTGCCGCGCTTGATCCGGGCGGGGGTGACGTGCTCGGCGATAAAAGCGCCGGAATTGCCCTGCCACGAACTCTGCCCGCGGTCATGCGACAGGACAGAGCGGTCGAACGTCGCGGTGGACAGGGCGTTCTCGGCCACGCCCGGCGATATGCCGTCCTTGATCGCGACCTGCTTGAAGCCGTCGAGCCAGGCCTTGAACCCCTCCGGGTCGTCGCCGCAATCCGCCGCCCGCGCCGACGCGGCGAAAGCAAACAGGGCGGCGGCGAGGGTTAACCGTTTCAGACCTCTCCTGAGCATTACGCGCTCCAGATTTATCGAAATGAAGAAAACGGCCTAGCCGCCAATCGGGGCCGAACCTTGGCTGAGTTCAGGGCTCCGGGCTGGTCGAGCCCCCGCTTGGCAGAACGATGGGAGGGAGTTCGGGGGCTCGACCTGGCGCGCGGCCGGGCTGGGGCAGGAACAGTGCGCGCCGGGCAAACCAACGCCCATGCGGGTGAAATTGTTCCAATGCTGCTGAGGCAGCGGCGATACAAACGGACCGAGCCCTCACGGGGTCTGAAGGCCCGACCGAGCGCGCGCATGCCTCGGGCGTAGCTGAGGACGCGCGCCGAACGCCCACGGCGCCACGGCTGTTTCGGATGGACCGCGCTGTGTCGGAAGAACATCTAAAGCAAGCCGAACGGCGTGTCGCCGAAGGCGTCGAGCATATTCAACGCCAACGCGACGCCAGTTCCGCCAAAAGAACTGCTGGCGCAATTTGAGAAAGAGCAGGCGATGCATGTCGCTGATCGAGACAGGCTGATCGAAGAACTAGGCGCCTCTTAGAGCGTACCGCGTCTAGCAGTCCCGGTTGGACACCCCTCGGAAGCCGACGAAGAATTGCGGTCGCTGACGTCGATCGTCGCAAAGCCTTCTCGGACGAGCGATCGTTAATACGTCTTGCGCGGTATCGCGACGGCCGGGATCGCGGCTGAGCTGTCGATATCGCAAGCCACCGTCCAGCAGCATCTTAAGTCGATATTCAACAAAACGGGCGTCGGAAGCCGCCGCGAACCGGTCGCTCACATCTTTGCGTCCCAGCGCAGAAGACGCGCGCGCGTTTAGAACGCCGGCCACGCTTTCGTTGGAATCCACGCGCCAATTCGATAAGGCAGCGGACCTATCCCATCCGCAAAATTAAGCGATGCCTAAGCGCCGAGGTCATGACGGGAGTTGTTCCAAGATGGCCATCACCAGGATCGTTGCTAATCTCACTGCGCCGGACCCCATGGCGCTGGCGAAGTTTTATCAGGAGGTTTTCGAGCTCGACCTGCCCTTTGACATGGGTTGGATCGCCTTTTTGAGCAGAGATAGAACTCAGAAAATCGAATTGCACACCGCGTCTGCAGGAGGATCTGGCGCAGAGCTGCCTGTCATCTCCATTGGCGTGGACGATCTTGAGGCCACCGAGATTGCCGTTCGCGCCGCCGGGGCGGAGGTGGTTTACGGCCCCGTCAAGGAGAGCTGGGGGCTTCGTCGTTTCTTTTTCCGCGACCCGGCCGGAAATCTCGTGAATGTTGTCGACAGCTGAGGCCGCTGCCCAAACAACATCTCGCGCTCGGCGGTTCTCGGCGCCGTTTGGTGCGATGCGTTGATCGCGACAGCATCGCGCCATAAGGACAATCGGCGCAATGGCGGAGGGGGCGTCCGCCTAACTGTCTTCCTTAGCTATTGGTTTAATTGGCAAATTTTTCAGTTCGAAATTGGCTGCCCTAATACCCACCCCAACATCTCGCCCGATTTCACACGAACAAGGGCGGATCATTGCGGCCATGTTTCGAGTTTTGGTCACAACGGAGAAACCGCGATGGCCACCGTTTTCATTGAACCACGACCGAGGGGGCGCCAGGAAGGAACAGCGGTCGACGACTATGTTGTCGAGGACCATGCCGACCACGCCCTCTATGCGGCTAGGACCCAGCAAGAGGCGATCGACTGGGCGAAGCAAAACAACCACCGGCCGCACGTCGCCCGGGTTCGACACCTGAACGACAAGAGGGTCCCAGACCATTGGCGGGAGGTTTGATCCCTCCTGAGGCGAAGGATGCCTGAGGCCTTGGCAATGATCACCGGCGAGCAAGTTAAAGCGGCCCGCAACCTCCTCGGCTGGTCGACGATCGATCTGGCGAGCCGTTCCGGTGTTGGCCGCAACGCCATTGCAAGTTTCGAGGACCAAGGAAGCCGGCCCGATGAACCTTTTGTTGAGCAGATCAAGGGCGCCTTAGAGCGTGCCGGGATAGAGTTTTCCGACCGCGAAGTGACCTTGAAGCAAGGCCGCGCCACTTGGGACCCGCCGCCCGAGCCATAGCGCGCCGGCCCTTTTCCAGGAGTTTCCTGGAAGTCGCCCGCTCACCAATTTGCGAAGCAGCCCCTCGGCCACAGCAGCAAGGCGCTCGTACTCAAGACGTGCGATAAGAAGTAATACGCAGTTCAATCCGTGATGGAGAGAACGCATGCCTTATTCCGTCGGATCGGGACTCCAAGAGGGCGTGTTCGGGCGCAAATGCGAGACGGCGCGCGAGGCGCTCGCGCTCGCGGAAGAAGAGATCGCTGCTGGCCGCTCGGATGTGATCGTGACCGACTTGGTGACGCTGTGCCGATCGAGGCGCTAAGGGAGCTTGCAGAAGAAGAGGCGGGCGAGGAAGGCACTCGGTCGACTTGAAAGAGCCGCCCCACAGACGCTCGCCAAAGAAATCGGCCCCGCCGATCTGCGGTTCGGCGCTCTCCTCTAGGGCCTCTGGGCACGCGATGCTCCAATCAGCTTTCTCAATTGGGCCAGAAGCTGGCGTCCCTGAATCTGCTCAGTCCGGTAGCCCTCGTTTCTCAGTTTGGCGATAATGGCGGTTACGTCCGGCACTTGTCCTGACATCGCCAATTGGAAGGCCCGTTCTAAGGTGGTTAGATTCTGGTCCATGGCGCTAAGCATATAGGGCGCGGAGGGGGGAAGCCAGTATGGCGGGCTTAATCGCAAGGAAGCGATACCCTGGGACTGGCCCAAAGCGCATCGGTCCGAATGACGACGAATAAAAATGAGGAGTCGGACCTCACGATCGGCGACTTGGTAGCGAGAGGCGATCGTCTCGGACTGTATTGCGAAGCCTGCGGCCGGTTTCGGTACATAAAGACCGACTCCCTTTCGGGCAGCCTCAAGGTCAAGAGCATCGCCGAGAAATTGTCATGTATCCGATGCTGGTCAGCGGATGTCGCCACGCGATCAGTGCAGCGCGATGCGCGGACCGGATATTGGCCTGCCGAAAGTGGTTAGCTGGAGCTCGACGCGAGGAAACTCAGAGAGCTTTCAATTTCTCCGCCGAACTTTTCCCGCGCTTAGGATCGCTAACGACTTCGTAAGATACCTTCTGTCCTTCGTTCAGGCCATTCAGGCCGGCTCGTTCGACGGCGGAAATATGAACAAAAACATCCTGCCCGCCGCCATCGGGCGCGATAAAGCCAAATCCTTTTGTCGCGTTGAACCACTTTACCGTGCCCGTCGCCATCGTCGCCTTCCCCTTATTTGCGGGCGCACCATATTGCAGCGCCTGTGGTCGCTCAAGACTATCTCCTTCACTCCGGCTCGCGCAGCCCCTTAAACGACGCCGCCCGCAATTCGCCCGTCGCGGTGAAGCCCCGATAGGCGACCTCGGCGCGAAGCTCAGGCCGCGTCCACACCGCGCCCTTGACCTTCAGCCCGGCGACCGGACTGGTCTTCTGCGCGAGCGGCTTAAGCTGCTTGAGCAGGTCCCGCATGACGGCGACTGAAAAGCCGGTCCCCACGGCGCCCGCGTAACGCAACGCGCCCGCCTCTTCTCGCGCAAGCTTGAGGTTGGCGATGCCGCCGCGGCCGTCCGGCTGATAACCGATGATCAGGAAATCGTCGCTCTGGACGATCTTGACCTTTAGCCAGTCACTGCTTCGACCGGATCGATAGGGCCGATCGAGCCGCTTCGAGACCATTCCCTCAAGACCGTGCTTGCGCGCGACATTCAGGAAGGCGTCGCCGGCGCCATCGAATTCCTCGCTGAGCAGGATCGCGCCGCTTGCTGGTTTGCCAATCAAATCCTCAAGCGCCGTGCGCCGCGCGCCCAAAGGAAGGCTGCGCAGATCGCGGCCGTCGAGCCAGAGAAGGTCGAAGGCATAGAGCACGACCTCAGCGCGGCTCTCGCCGTCGAGCCTGGCTTGCAGAGACGAAAAGCTGGCGCGGCCCTGCTCGTCGAGCACAACGGCCTCGCCGTCCAGGACCGCATTCCGACATGGCAGCGCGGCCGCGGCGGCGCCTATCGATTTGAAGCGGTGCGTCCAGTCGTGGCCGCGCCGGGTGCGCACCGTCGCCTTTCCGGCGTCGACCACGACGCAAAGGCGATAGCCGTCCCATTTGATTTCGTGGCGCCAATTGTCGCCGCTGGGCGGCCGGTCGACAAGTGTCGGCAGGCACGGCTCGATCCACTCAGGGGGCGAGGCCAAGTCGACTCCGGTTACCGCTGGCCACATTTCGGGCTTTGACGGCGTTGGGCGCTCGTTTCGTGAGGGACATGGTCCTGAAACTGGCGGGCGGCCTAAAAGTT
>DATGLU010000549.1:0-2545 GCA_035294045.1 Roseiarcus sp.
CCGATCGCAGTCACCCGAAGGGCCGCAGCGCCAGCGGAGGACCCGCCATAGCGCCGCAAAAGCGTTCGTATCTTCGCGCCCGCGCGCGAGGCGCTATGGCGGGTTGACGGCGATCGGACGGCGTGGCGCCGCGGCGCCTGAAAGTAAGCCAAACCGCCCGGGGCGGACGGGCGTAGGCTTTTCCCCGGACAGCCCTGCGCCGAGCGGGGAGAAGGGGATAGAACCCAACGCGGCTCTTGACGCCTCGTCTGTTGAGGATTCTGATGCCGCTGGCGAATCGGCGCTCGCTTGGCGAGGCGCTGATGGGCCGGGATGCGCTTCGATCGCGTCCGGCCGAAGGCGGGGCAGACGTCTTTCAAGCGGCATCAGCGAAGCAGCGCGTCGAGGGGGCGCGGCTTTCTCGTTTTGACGCGTGGGGTTCGCGCGGCCCTATCGCCGCGCCGCGATTTCGGGGGGAACTCGGCGTCTTCGGAAGGCGATGAGCGCGCGGCTCGATCGCATCGCTTGACGACGTTTCGATCGATCGGCCGCCAGCAGGAGCGGTTGACGATGACGAAAGCTCTGGTTCGCGTCGCCCTTGGCGGCGTCCTCTTTTCGGCGCTGGCGGCTTCCTCTTCGGCGGCCGCGGCGCATGACATCTATACCGGCGTTCACGGCAAGAACGGCCAGCTTTGCTGCGGCGGCGACGATTGCGCGGCGACCGTCTATCGCGAGCGCGGCGGCGCGTTCGAATTCTTGACCCGCGAGCAGGAATGGGTCGCCATTCCGGAAGAGCGCATCACTTTCCTGCCGATTCCGGGCGATCCGCCGAGCGAAGACTCCCACCACGCGCATCTCTGCTATCGCTCGGCGACGGAATTCGACCGCAAGGGGCCGCTCTCGCGCAACGTGTTCGAGAATATCTTTCTCTATTGCGCGTTCATTCCGCCTGGTTCGATTTAAAGGGCGGTCGAAAGCGGAAGTCAGGCCCTCGCCCCCTCCACGAGCGAGATCGTATCGCCGCGGCTCGCCGCCTGCGACCTCTGGTCCGGAGCCCATTCCGGCTCTCCTGTCATTGCCGCGCATGCCCTCGCAAACTGGCTCGGATCAACCGGGACGGGGGCGTGGAACCGATTGACGCCACAACGCGTTATTGGCTAATTGACGAAGATGATCGGGAAAATAGCATGACGGGCCTCCGCCAGGACGGCTTGCCCGCGCCGCCCCCGCCTTACCGCCCGCCGGCGCCGAAGCCGCAGCCGCGGCCGCTCGGCGCGTTCGCGCTGCTGGGCGCCTTGCGGCGCAATCCGCTCGAATGCTGGGCGCGCCCGCATTTCGAGCAGCCGATCGTCGAGGGCGGCCTCCCGGTCGGCCACGTGCTGCTGGTCCATGAGCCGGCCGCAATCCGCCATGTTCTTCTGGAGAATACGGCCAATTATCAGAAGGACCGGCTGCAGCGCCGCGTTCTTTCCGCCGGCCTGAGCGAGGGCCTGCTCAGCGCCGAGGGCGAGCAATGGCGGGCGCAGCGGCGGGCGGTGGCGCCGATTTTCGCCCATAAGCAAGTCAGGGATTTCGCGCCGGCGATGATCGAAGCGGGCGAAGCCATGATGGAGCGCTGGCTTGGCCTCGGCGAGGGCGCGGAGATCGACGCCGCCGTCGAGATGACCCGGCTGACGCTGGACGTGCTCGAGCGCACCATCTTCTCCGACGGTCTGGGCCGCGACGCGGAAAGCATCCGTCTAGCGATGAAGGTTTATATCTCGGCGATCGGCAAAATCAGCCCGCTCGATCTCGTCGGCGCGCCGGACTTCGTGCCGCGCCTGGCGCGGTGGCGCGCCCGCTCGACCTTGCGCTTTTTCGAGTCCGCAATCGACGAGGTGATCGCGGCGCGGCGGCGTCTTCTCGCCGAAAGCCCAGACGCAGCGCCGCGCGATATTCTCACTCTTCTCCTGAACGCGCTAGACGCCGAAAGCGGCGCGCGGATGGGCGAGGCGGAAGTGCGCTCGAACATTCTCACCTTCATCTCCGCTGGCCATGAGACCACCGCCAATGCGCTGAGTTGGGCGATGTTTCTCTTGTCGCAATCGGACGAGTGGCGCGAAAGGGTGGAGGCGGAGGCGCTGCGCGAATATTCCGGTCCGGCAGAAGGGCTCATCGATCGCCTGGTCGAGACACGCGCGGTGATCGAAGAGGCCATCCGGCTCTATCCGCCGATCGCCGCGATCAGCCGGGTGGCGCTCGGGCCCGATCAATTGGGCGACAAGCGCGTGAGGCGCGGTTCGCTCGTCGTTATCTCGCCTTATGTGCTGCATCGCCACCGCTTGCTCTGGGATCGGCCGAACGAGTTCGACCCGACGCGCTTTCTTGGGCCGGAGCGGGGGAAGATCGACCGCTTCTCCTACCTGCCCTTCGGCGTCGGACCGCGCGTCTGCATCGGCCAGGCTTTCGCGTTGCAGGAAGCGACGCTCGTCCTCGCCATGGCGGCGAGCCGGTTCAGCTTCGCGCTGAAAGAAGGCGCGAAAGTTTGGCCCATGCTGCGCGTGACGTTGCGTCCCGAGAACGGCCT
>DATGLU010000550.1:0-13825 GCA_035294045.1 Roseiarcus sp.
CCAATCTCACCATTCTCTATTGGCGCGACATACCGAGCCAGGTCGTGGTCAAGGCCGGCCGCGCCTCGGCGAAGCGCGAACTGCCGGAGCGCTTCATCAAAGCGATCGACTCGGCGGCGATGCGCTCGGGGGCAGCCGGGACGGACGAGTACCTCGCGGCCTGGCGGCGCGGTGAGCCCGCGCCCTGCGGCGATGATCTGGAAGCCGAGGCGGATAAAGCCGCGGGGCGGCTCGACGCCGAATACGACAATACCCGGCTCGCCAAGCTCGCCGCCCAAGGCGGCCGCGAGAGCTGAGCAGGTCTCACATGGCGACGCAGCGGCTGCCCCTCACCCCAACCCTCTCCCGCAAGCGGGAGAGGGGGCGCGAAGCGGCCTTCATCGGCGGCGGCGTAGCTGGGGCCGCCGACCGCGGCCAAACCTCCCTCCTCCCGCTTGCGGGAGAAGGTGGCGCGAAGCGCCGGATGAGGGCGAGCCGCGGCGCTGATCATTCTTGCGCCAGCCACGGCTTGTAGCCATGCGCCCTGCACCCTTCGCTTTCGAGCCGCGCGGCAAAAGACCGCCCCGCGCATCGAGCTTTCGGCTGCGCTTCTGGAGCGTGCGCCATGCCGGCTTCCTTCAGCGCGTCTATGACGCGATTCAGCGCCGCGTCATCGCCGCTTCGCCGCTTCTTCGCCGCTTGGATCACCGGCGCTTGGAGGCGCCGTTCGCTTTCGCCGAGCGGCATATCAAGGGCGCCCTGTTCGACTGCCGGATGTGCGGCGATTGCATTCTTTCCTCGACCGGCATGTCCTGCCCGATGAATTGCCCGAAAGCATTGCGCAACGGCCCGTGCGGCGGCGTGCGCGCCGATGGCGGCTGCGAAGTCTATCCCGGCATGCCCTGCGTCTGGGTGAAAGCCTATGAGGGCAGTCGCCTGATGAAAGGCGCGGCGATTGAAGCGGTGCAGCCGCCGCTCGATCATCGGCTCAAGGGCTCGTCCGCCTGGCTCAGGCTCGCGCGCCGCGCCGCCGGAGAGCCGGTATGATCGAGGCTGCGCCGCATCCGCACGATATCGGCGCCGATCCCGGCGCGCCGCTGATCGATCTGCCCGGTCATTCCTCGCGCGGCCGACTTGAGCGCGTTCTGCGCCGCGGCGAATTCGCCATCACCGCCGAGCTTAATCCGCCGGATTCGGCCAATCCGGACGATGTCTACGAGCGCGCGCAGATTTTCGAGGGCTGGGTCGACGGCATCAACGCCACCGACGGCTCCGGCGCCCATTGCCATATGTCGAGCGTCGCCATCTGCGCGCTGCTGACGCGGGTCGGCTATTCGCCGGTGCTGCAGATTTCCTGCCGCGACTACAACCGCATCGCGATCCAGGGCAATGTGCTCGGCGCCGCGGCCTTGCAGGTCGGCAACATCCTCTGCCTCACCGGCGACGGCGTGCAATGCGGCGACCACCCCGAGGCGAAGCCGGTCTTCGACCTCGATTCGACGGCGCTTTTGACCGTCATCCGGCGCATGCGCGACGAGGGCAAATACTTGTCCGGCCGGCCGATCACGACGCCGCCGCGCGTGTTCATCGGCGCGGCGGAAAATCCCTTCGCGCCGCCTTACGATTTCCGCCCAATCCGTCTCGCCAAGAAGATCGCCGCCGGCGCGCAATTCGTGCAGACGCAATATTGCTTTGACCTGCCGCTGATGCAGCGCTTCATGGCGAGAGTCTGCGACATGGGGCTCGATCGGCAATGCTTCGTCCTGGCCGGCGTCGGGCCGCTCGCCTCGGCGAAGACCGCGCGCTGGATGCGCGCCAATGTGCCCGGCGTTCATATTCCGGAAAGCGTCGTCAAGCGCCTCGAAGGCGCCAAGAACCAGAAGGCCGAAGGCAAGCGCATCTGCATCGAGATGATCCAGGCCTTGCGCGAAACGAAGGGCGTTTCGGGCGTCCATGTCATGGCTTACCGCCAGGAAGAATACGTCTCCGAAATCGTTCACGAATCCGGCGTTCTGCGCGGAAGAGCGCCCTGGCGGCGCGACTTCGTCCCGAAGATGCAGGCGGTCGAGAGCCTCGCGCAATGAGCGGAAGCGCTTTGTCATTCCCGCGAAAGCGGGAATCCAGTACGGCCTCTGCCTCAAGCGCAGCGGCTCTCTGGATTCCCGCTTGCGCGGGAATGACATTGACTCGATGATAAAGGACTTTTAGCCGCCCATGACCGAAACCCGCCTTTCCTCCGACAAACGCGAAGTCGTCATCGGCTTCGACCGACGCTTCGTCATGATCGGCGAGCGGATCAATCCGACCGGGCGCAAATTGCTCGCCGCGGAAATGGCGGCCGGCGATTATAGCCGCGTCGTCGCCGATGCGATCGCGCAGGTCGAAGCCGGCGCGCAGATGCTCGACGTCAATGCCGGCGTGCCGCTCGCCGACGAACCGAAGATTCTCGCCGATTGCGTCAAGCTGGTGCAGGAGGCGGTGCCTGTGCCGCTGTCGATCGATTCCTCGATCGTCGACGCGCTCGAAGCCGGGCTCGCCGTCTATAAGGGACGCCCGCTCGTCAATTCGGTCACTGGCGAAGAGGAGCGGCTGGAGCGCGTCCTGCCGCTGATCAAGAAATACGACGCCGCGGTGATCGCCATTTCGAATGACGAGACCGGCATTTCCGAGGACCCGGACGTACGCTACGCCGTCGCCAAGAAGATCGTCGAACGCGCGCAGGATCATGGTATCAAGCGGCAGGACGTGGTCGTCGATCCGCTCGTCATGCCGGTCGGCGCTATCAACGACGCCGGCGCGAAGCTCACCTATCTCCTCAGGCGGCTGCGCGAGGAGCTGAAAGTCAACACGTCCTGCGGCGCGTCCAATTTCTCGTTCGGCCTGCCCAATCGCCGCGGCCTCGGCGCGGCCTTCCTGCCGATGATGATCGGCGCGGGCTTGACGTCCGCGATCATGAATCCGCTGCATGAAGAGGACCGGCAGGCGATCCTCGGCGCGGACGTCGTGATGGGCCACGACCCGAATTGCGCCGCCTGGATCAGAAAGTACCGCGAGCCGCCGCCGGAAGGCGGCGAGGCCGCCGGCGAAGGCCGCGGCCGGCGCGAAGGGCGCCGCCGCGCCCGGGAGTAGATGTTGAGCGATCATCTCGTCGTTTTCACGCCGTCGGGCAAGCGCGAGCGCCTGCCGGAAGGCGCCAGCCTTCTCGAAGCGGCGCGCCGCCTCGGCGTCGATCTGGATTCCGTCTGCGGCGGCCGCGGCATTTGCGGCCGCTGCCAGATCGAGGTGGCGAGCGGCCATTTCGCCAAGCATGGCGTCGTCTCCGCGCCGGATCATGTCACCGCCTGGAACGGCGTCGAGCAGCGCTATGTCGACAAACGCGGGCCGCTGAAGAACGGACGGCGCCTTGGCTGCCAGGCGAAAATCTGCGGCGATCTCGTCGTCGACGTGCCGCCGGATTCGCAGGTCCATCGCCAGGTCGTCCGCAAGCGCGCCGAATCGCACCCGATCGAAGTCGATCCGGTGGTGCGCCTCTATTATGTCGAGGTGCGCGAGCCCGACATGCACGATCCGTCGAGCGACCTGCGCCGGCTGCAATCGGCGCTGAAGAGCCAATGGTCGCTCGGCGAGACGGTCGCCGATCTTTCCGTTTTGCGCGGCCTGCAGAAGACCTTGCGCGCCGGCGAATGGAAGGCGACCGTCGCCTTGCGCAACGGCCGCGACATCGTCGCCGTCTATCCCGGCTTCCGCGACCGGGCGCTCGGAATCGCCTTCGACATCGGCTCGACCACCATCGCCGCCCATCTCTGCGATCTTGCCAGCGGCGAGGTGCTCGCCTCGGCCGGAGTGATGAATCCGCAAATCCGCTTCGGCGAAGACCTGATGAGCCGGGTTTCGTACGTGATGATGAATCCGGGCGGCGACAAGGAATTGACCGAGAGCGTGCGCGGCGCGCTCGATGGGCTGATCGGCGATGTCCTTGGCGAGGCCGGCGCGCAGCGCGACGAAGTGGTCGAGATCACTTTGGTCGGCAACCCGATCATGCATCACCTCGCTCTCGGCCTCGATCCGACCGAGCTTGGCGGCGCGCCGTTCGCCCTGACCGTCGACGGCGCGCAGGAGGCGCGCGCGGCGGAGCTGGGCCTGAACGTCGCGCCGGGCGCGTTTGTCTACTGCCTGCCCTGCATTGCCGGCCATGTCGGCGCCGATACGGCCGGCATGGTCCTGGCTGAAGGGCCGTACCTTCGCGACGACCTGACGCTGCTCGTCGATGTCGGCACCAATGCCGAGATCGTCTTCGGCAATCGCGGCCGCCTGCTCGCCTGCTCCTCGCCGACCGGCCCCGCCTTCGAAGGCGCGCAGATTTCCTGCGGCCAGCGCGCCGCGCCCGGCGCGATCGAGCGGGTGCGGATCGATCGCGCGACTTTGGAGCCGCGCTTCAAGGTGATCGGCTGCGAGCTCTGGTCGAACGAAGAAGGCTTCGCCGCAGCGACGGCTTCGACCGGCACTACCGGCATTTGTGGCTCAGGCATCATCGAAGTCATCGCCGAAATGTATCTCGCCGGAATCGTCTCCGAGGACGGCGTGATCGACGGCGCCCTCGCCGAGAAGAATAAGCGCATCGAGCCGGTCGGCCGCACCTTTGGTTATCTGCTTCATGACGGCGAGCCGCGGCTGATGATCTACCAGACCGACATCCGCGCCATCCAGCTCGCCAAGGCGGCGCTCCATGCCGGCGCCAAGCTGCTGATCGAGCGCTTCGGCGCCGCCGCGCCGGAGCGAATCACCCTCGCCGGCGCGTTCGGCAGTCATATCGATCCGATTTACGCGATGACGCTCGGCCTGATTCCGGATTGCGATCTTGCCAAGGTCGCCGCCGCCGGCAACGCCGCGGGGACGGGCGCGCGCATCGCGCTGCTCAACGCCGCCGCGCGCCGCGAGATCGAGGACGTTGTGCGCCGGATCGAGAAGGTGGAGACGGCGATCGAGCCGCGCTTCCAGGAGCATTTCGTCGCCGCCATGGCGATCCCGAACAAGACCGACGCGTTTCCGAACTTGGCTAAAGTGGTGCGCTTGCCGGAGCGGATCACCGGCGCCGTCGAGAGGGGACCGAGGCGAAGGCGGCGGGAGGCGGGCGCCGCGGCGGCCGAGGCTCAGCCGCCGACGAAAATCCCGCCGTCTCCGCCGCGACGGACCTACTAAGCGCTGTCATTCCCGCGCAAGCGGGAATCCAGACCGAGCCAGCCTTCAACCGCCGAGGCTTTCTGGATTCCCGCTTACGCGGGAATGACATTAGGCCTGCAACTTTAGGTTGCATTCCGGTCGAAAGTGTTCTACGAAGCTCCGCCGCTTCCTCCCCGCGCCCGGAGACATCCGTGTGGCCGTTCCGCAGCAAGCCTTTGCTCGAACCTGAAATGAAGGAGTGGATGTTCGAGCAGGCGGAGTGGCTGCTCGCCGCGCATCGCCATCGCCGCGCTTTCGCCAAGGCGCAGCTCCTGCCGCTCTCGGAGAAGGTCTTTCCGTCAAATGGCGCGAAAGGCCATGCGCTTGCCGAGCGGTATTTCGCTGACGTGCTGCGCTACGCCGACGCGACCTCTTTGCAGCTCCGCTTGGAGCCGGGCGCCGATAGCGGCCGTTACAAGTGGGACGGCTCGCGCTACGCCGTCCAACAGAAGTCGAGCGCCGCCGGGAGGTACTGGCGGCGCGATGGCGCGATTTCTTACGATTCGGCGCTGCTCGAAATTCCCGCCGACCTGATCGCGGTCCTGGCGCATGAGGTCTCTCACGCCATTTTGGATCTCGGCGCGGCTCGGCCGCCGCCCGGCGATCCGGCCTTCGAGGAGCTGCGCACCGATTTCACCGCCGTCTTTCTCGGCTTCGGCTTCTATCTCGCCCAGTTCCGCGCCGATACCCGCGTCTCTTCCCCGGAAGCGGCACGAGAATTCAAGAAGCTCTACATGTACTATATGAACCTGCGCGAACTCTGCTTCGCAACGGCTTTGTTTTGCGCGGTGCACGGCGTCGAGCGCAAGCCGGTTTTTCGCAGGGCGCCAGCCGCGGCCTCGCCGCTGTTGAAGCGCGCCTTCGCCGACCTTGACCGCAACGCCGATCGCATCGCCCTTTTGCGCGCCGCGGCCGATCGCGTCGCGGCGCTTCCGACGTTGAGGCCACCGGCATGATGCGCCGCTGCGGCGATCGCAAATCCGCATGATCCTCATGCTGGCGTCGCAAACAATTTCTGTCGATCGCGAATTAATTGTCCTGTTTTAGTAGCACATCAACTGTCCGCTTCTTCTGCTTTTGTTCTTCTGTGGGACTGGGGGCGATGCGATTGAGCTCCGCGCCCTCGTAGCGGCTCAAAATGCCCAGAACCTCAACACGAACACCCTGAAGGGCCTCTGACCGGCGCACCAATCCTCCAACGGGTCAGACGCTACCGGACAAATCATGTGTTACCTAAACTGGCATATCGCGTGCTACCGACGCCACGATGTCCCGGTCTATACATTCGCTTCACGGGGAGGATAAACCCCGCAATTTGGCGCGAATTTTACCGTTCGTTAATCGCTCGCTTCCATTCTTCGCGTTTGTCGCCATGACGCGCCATGGACCGTTTCTCGCGTCTCTCGCGGCAATAGGAGCGGGCCGCATTGACCAACCAGGACGTCTCGGCCGGCAGGCGATCGCTGCTCCGCAAGCCGCTCATCGAAACGCTGAGTCTCCGAGAGCCGGCGAAAGCCGCGCCGCTTCCCGCCGCCCCGGCAAAGCCGGTCGACCACGAGCCGCGCGACATTCTCAATTCGATTGGCGCTGTCGTCTACGATTGGGATTTGACGACCGACCGCATCCATTGGGGCGCCAATGTCAAGGACGTCCTCGGCAGATTCCCGGACAGCGCGCTCGCATGCGGCGATTGCTTCGCTGATCTCGTCGCCGACAATTCGGAAAGCTCGCGCTACCACGCGATTTTCCATGGCGGCGGGCAGGCGAGCGAGGGAGGCGCGCCCTATCGCGCGCAATACGGCCTTGTCACCGAGGGGCGCGACGTCATCTGGGTCGAGGATTTCGGCCGCTGGTTCGCCGACGCTTCCGGCGGGCCGGCGCGCGCCCATGGCGTGGTGCGCATCATCGCCGATCCGAGCCGGCGCGACGGCCGCAGCGACATCGCCAAGCGCGATCCCTTGACCGGCGCGGTCGGCCGCGGCCGCCTCATCGAGCATATCAACGCGCAATGCGCCGAGATCGCGCGGCGCGGCGCGCCATTCGCCGTGCTGATTGTCGGCATCGAGCGCTTGACCGCGCTCAACGAGCGCTTCGGCTACGAGACGGCCGACGAGGCGATCGCCGCCGTCTCCCGCCGGCTCCACGACTGCGTGCGCGCCACCGATATTGTCGCGCGCTACCTCGGCGGACGCTTTGCGCTGGTCCTCGATACATGCGACGCCGAGCAATGCGCGCTTCTCGGCCGCCGCATTCTGCAGGCGGCGAAGGAGCCGATCCGCATCGCCGGGCGGGAGATCAGGATTTCGCTGCGCATCGGCGCGGCTTTGGCGCCGAAACACGGCCGCAGCGCCCAGGCGCTGCTCCAGCGCGCCGAAGAGGCGTACGATTTTTCCTGCCGCAGCCGCGGCGGCGTCATGGTGTTCACGCCGGCGCTCGCGGCGCGCGGCGCCGAGGCGCGCTTAAGCTCGATGAGCGACGAGATCGTCGCGGCGCTGAACGAAAGGCGCGTGGTCCTCGCCTATCAGCCGGTCGCCCCGGCCCGCGGCGGCCGCCAGCGCTTCTATGAGGCCCTGCTGCGGATTCGCCAGCCGGGCGGCGCCTTTCTCGGCCCGTCGGCGATCCTCCCGGTCGCGGAGCGCGTCGGCCTGATCGCCCAACTCGACCAGCGGGTGCTCGAACTCGCGTTGAAGCGCATGAGCATCGAGCCCGATCTGCGCCTTTCGATCAACGCATCGCCCGCGACCATGGTCGAGCCCGATTGGCTCGCCCAATTCGCCAACGCCCTCGCCACCCATCCCGGCGTCGCGCGGCGCCTCATCCTCGAAGTCACCGAGAGCCAGGCGATCGCCGATCTCGAACGGACGGCGCGGCTGTTCGAGGAGATCCGGCATCTCGGCGTGAAAGTCGCCATGGACGATTTCGGCGCCGGCCATACGTCGTTCCGCAATTTGCGCCGGCTCGGCGTCGACATCGTTAAGATCGACGGCGCATTCGTGCAAAACATCGCCCGCTCCGCCGACGACCGCTTCTTCGTGCGGACGCTCTTGGAGCTCGCGCGCAATCTGAATGTCGAAACGGTCGCCGAATGGGTCGAGGACGCCGAAGCGGCGCGCATCCTGATCGACTGGGGCGTCGACTATCTGCAAGGCCATCATTTCGGCGCGGCCGAGCCGGAGGCGCAAGCGCCGATTCTGGCGCAGGCAGCGGGATAGGCGCCTTCTGTCAGTCGCGCAGCAACGTCGCGCAAACCGTCGCGCCTGCACGAGAGACCGCGCTGGATTCCGGCTTCGCGCGAATGACGCGTAGCCGGGGATGACGGGGCTCAGGGCTTGCCGGCGAGCGAGTCGAGGCGCTTCTGCACGTCCGACAATTGCTTCTTCAATTCTTCAAGATCGGAATTGGCGTGGGCCTTTTCGGGCGCCGGGGCCGAACCGGCCTGCGGCGCCGCCGCGCCGACGAAGGGCGTGAACATGTTCAGCGCCTGCGAGAAGGCGGCGAGGTTCTTGCGGGTCAATTCCTCAAGCGCGTCGAAAGACGAGTTGCCGAACGGCGTCGCGCCAAAAGCGCGCCGCATCTCGTCGCGGAATTTCTGCTGCTCGCCGGTGAATCGGTCAATCGAGAATTCGAGATAGCGCGGCAGAAGCGCCTGCACGCTATCGCCGTAAAAGCGGATCAACTGGCGCAGGAAAGTCGCCGGCAAGAGCGATTGGCCTTCCTTGCCCTCCTGCTCGAAGATGATCTGCGTGAGCACGGAGCGGGTGATGTCCTCGCCCGACTTCGCGTCGTAGACGACGAAATCCTCGCCGGCCTTCACCATCGCAGCGAGATCGGCCAGCCTCACATAGGCGCTGGAGGCGGTGTTGTAGAGACGCCGGTTGGCGTATTTCTTGATCGTTGTCGGCGCCGAGGCCGGCGGATTTTGATCGGTCATGGTACTCAGGTCCGTCTCGCGCGCCACACTTCTCATTCCAGGCCTCGTCAAGGACGATAGGCGCTTTTCGTCTCCGCCGGAACCCAATTCCGTCACAAAACGCCATGAATCGTCAACTTCAATGGCTAACCGGCCGCGCGGGGCGCGCCGGCATCGGCTTTTCGCGGCCGAAAGCGCCTCTTTCGCCTCGGAAAGGCCGAGAGTATATGACCTTAAGAGAGCGCGCGGGACCGATTGACGATCGGCCGGTGGATTTGAGAGTCTTGCGAAGGAGCCCGTCCATGTCTGAAAGCGATATCGTCATCGTCAGCGCCACGCGAACCCCGGTCGGCTCCTTCAACGGCGCTTTCGCCAACACCGCCGCCCACGAGCTCGGCGCCGTCGCGATCAAGACGGCGATCGAGCGCGCCAAGATCAATGCGGCCGAGGTCGACGAGGTCATTCTGGGTCAAATCCTGGCGGCCGGCCAAGGCCAGAATCCGGCTCGTCAGGCGGCTATGAAAGCGGGCGTGCCGCAGGAAAAGACAGCCTTCGCGATCAATCAGGTTTGCGGCAGCGGCCTGAGAGCCGTGGCGCTCGGCGCGCAGCAGATCGCCAGCGGCGACGCCGCGATCATCGTGGCCGGCGGGCAGGAATCGATGTCGCTCGCCCAGCACGCCGCGCATTTGCGCGGCGGCGTCAAGATGGGCGAGATGAAGCTGATCGACACGATGCTTAAGGACGGCCTGATCGACGCGTTCCAGGGCTATCACATGGGCATCACGGCGGAGAACGTCGCCACGAAATGGCAGATCAGCCGCGAGGACCAGGACCGCTTCGCCGTCGGCTCGCAGAACAAGGCCGAGGCCGCGCAGAAAGCCGGCCGCTTCAAGGACGAGATCACGCCGGTCACGGTGCCCTCCAAGAAGGGCGACATTGTCGTCGACCAGGACGAGTTCATTCGCCCGGGCGTCGTCTACGACAATCTCGCCAAGCTGAAGCCGGCTTTCTCCAAGGAAGGCACGGTGACGGCGGGCAATGCGTCGGGCATCAATGACGGCGCCGCCGCTCTCGTGCTGATGAGCGCCGCCGAAGCCAAGAAGCGCGGCCTTGCGCCGCTCGCCCGCATCGTCTCCTGGGCGACGGCCGGCGTCGATCCGTCGATCATGGGCACGGGGCCGATCCCCGCCTCGCGCAAGGCGCTCGAAAAAGCGGGGTGGAAAGTCAAGGACCTCGAACTGGTCGAGGCCAACGAGGCTTTCGCCGCCCAAGCCCTGGCGGTGAACAAGGACATGGGCTGGGATCCCGCGATCGTCAACGTCAATGGCGGCGCCATCGCCATCGGCCATCCGATCGGCGCCTCCGGCGCGCGCATCCTGGTGACGCTGCTGCATGAGATGGGCCGGCGCAACGCCAGGAAGGGCTTGGCGACTTTGTGCATTGGCGGCGGCATGGGCATCGCCATGGCCGTCGAGCGCTAATCCTCCCCCGCGAAGCGGTGGAGGGGGCTCGCGATTTTGAGGATTTGCTTGCGCTGCCGTACCCCCTCCACCATGCTTCGCATGGTCCCCCTCCCCCGCTTTGCGGGGGAGGAAAACGGCGCGATTGGGAGCAACAATCGGAGGGAGCGCAATGGCGAGGGTTGCAGTTGTCACCGGCGGCACGCGCGGCATCGGCGCGGCCATATCGAAGGCGTTGCATGCGGCGGGGTGCAAGGTCGCCGCCACATTTCACGGCAACGAGGAAGCGGCGGCGAAGTTCAAGGCCGAGACCGGCGTGCATGTCTATAAGTGGGATGTTTCCAATTACGAAGCCTGCGTCGCCGGACTCGACCAGGTGGCGAAAGACCTCGGCCCGGTCGACATCCTGGTCAACAATGCCGGGATCACCCGCGACGCGATGCTCCACAAGATGAAGCCGGAGCAATGGTACGCGGTCGTCAACACCAATCTCAATTCGCTATTCAATATGTGCCGGCCGGTGATCGAGGGCATGCGCGAGCGCGGCTTCGGCCGGATCGTCAACATTTCCTCGATCAATGGCCAGAAGGGACAGATGGGCCAGACCAATTATTCGGCGGCCAAGGCGGGCGATATCGGCTTCACCAAGGCGCTCGCCCAGGAAAACGCCGCCAAAGGCGTCACCGTGAACGCCATTTGCCCCGGCTATATCGCCACCGAAATGGTGCTGGCCGTGCCGAAGGACGTGCTCGAGAAGTCGATCCTCCCGACCATTCCGGTACGCCGCCTCGGCCAGCCCGAGGAGGTTGCGCGCTGCGTCGTATTTCTCGCTTCGGACGAGGCCGGCTTCATCACCGGCGCGACGCTGACCGCGAACGGCGGTCAGTACATGACATAGGCCGCCCCGCCTTCATTGCGAGCGCGGATCGGCGCTCGCAATGACCGGTCATACCTCCGTCGTCGTCGCCTTGTGGGCGGCCGGTCCCCGGAGCGGCCGCTCCTCCATGATGGCGAGGAAGATCAAGCTCGCCAGCAAGGCCGCGCCTTGCAGCGCGAAGACATCGACAAAAGCGGCGCCGGCGCGGCGGGCGATCTCCGGATTGAAGGCGCCGCCGGCATGCGAAAGGCCGGAATCGCTGACGATCCCATAAGCGAGGACGACCGCGCCGAGAGCGGCGACGCCGATCGCGCCGCCGAGCGAGCGCAGGAAGGCGAGCGTCGCGGTGCCGATGCCGAGATCGCGCGGGTCGATGGCGTTCTGCACCGACACGGTGAGCGTCGGAAAAACGGCCCCGACGCCGACGCCGAGCGCCAGCATCAACGCCTCCACCTGCCAGAAGACCAAATGCTCGGCGAGCAGCGACAAAGCGGCCGAGGCGATGATCGCGCAAGCCAAGCCGGTCATCGCCATCCGCTTGTAATGAACGACGTGCGGCATCGAGCGTCCGGTGACATTGGCCCCGGCGACGCTGCCGGCGAGCAGGACGATCAGGCCCGCGCCGGACGCGGTCGGCGCCATGCCGAGCGCGAATTCGAAATAGATCGGCAGGTAGACCGTGACGCCGACAAAGGCGAACATCGTGAAGAACATCGACAGCGAGGCCGAGCCGACCACCTCATTGCGGAAAATGCCGAGCGGGATCAGCGGCTCTTTGGCGCGGGTCATATCGAGAAGGAAGCCGGCGATCAGCAGCGCGGCGAGAACGGCGAGCGCCAGGATGGGCGGCGAGGTCCAGGGATAACGCACCCCGCCCAGCGTGAGCAGGAGCAGAAAGGCGCCAGTCGCGCCGACGATGAGCGCGGCGCCGCCGAGGTCGAGACGATGATCGCGCTTGATCTGCGGCAGCGTCTTCAAGACGCGATTGGTCATCGCGAAGGCCAGGGCGCCGATCGGCAGGTTGATCCAGAAGATCAGCGACCAGTGAAGATGCTGCGCGAAAAAGCCGCCGATGATCGGGCCTGCGACGCTCGACGTCGCCCAGACCAGCGAGAAATAGATGACATAGCGCGCCCGTTCGCGGGGCGAGGCGATGTCGGCGACGATCGTCTGCGATAGCGCGAGCAGGCCGCCGCCGCCCAGGCCCTGGACGGCGCGGCCGACAATGATCGCGGCCATGCTCGGCGCCAAGGCGCAAACGACCGAGCCGATCATGAACACGCCGAGCGATAAAAACAGCGCCGGCCGCCGGCCATGAATGTCGGAGAATTTGCCATAGAGCGGCGTCACCGCGGTGCCGGTGACGAGATAGGCCGAAATGATCCAGGACAGGAATTCCGAATCGCCGAGCGAGGCGCCCATGATCGGCAAAGCCGGCGCGACGATCGTCTGGTCGAGCGCCGCCAGCATCATCGCCATCATGACGCCGACCATGATGCGGCGCTTCTGCCCGTCCGATAAACCTCTTGGCTTCGACATATCCATCGATGGAAAAGACCTCAAAGAATGGAGCGCGGAAAGAGGGATTCCGCGCCTGAATGGCTGGCGCGCGAAAAAAGCGAAGCGACAGAAGAGGCCGTATCGGCTTCCTGTTTTTTGCGGGAATGACACTGGCGGCGCCGCGCGGCAAGAAGCGGGCCGCGGCGCGCCGCTCAATTTCGCGTTACGAGGCCGCCCTTTGCTGTTTTTCCGCCTGCGGCTCGACCAATTTGACGATGTCGCCGACCAGGCGGTTGATGGCGAAATCCTTCGGCGTATAGACCGCGGCCGCGCCTTGCGCCTTGAGCTTGTCGGCGTCGGCCGGCGGAATGACGCCGCCGACGATCACCGGCAGATGGCCGAGCCCCGCTGCCCGCAAGCCGCCGAGCACTTCGCCGGCCATTTCCAGATGCGAGCCGGAAAGGATCGACAGGCCGATGCAATGGACGCCGTCCTTGGCGCGCTCGACGATTTCCTGCGGCGTCAGCCGAATGCCGTCATAGATGACGTCCATGCCGGCGTCGGTGGCGCGCACCGCGATCTGCTCGGCGCCGTTGGAATGGCCGTCGAGGCCGGGCTTGCCGACGAGGAAGGTGAGCCGGCGGCCGAGCTTGCGCGACACGCGGTCGACGTCGGCGCGGATGTCGTCGAGGCCGGCGACATCGTTGCGCATGGCGCGGCCGACGCCGGTCGGCGCGCGGTATTCGCCGAAGGCTTCACGCAGCGTCCAGCCCCATTCGCCGGTGGTGACGCCGGCTTTGGCGCAGTCGATGGAGGCCGGCATGATGTTGCGGTTTTCGGTCGCGGCGCGGCGCAACTCGGCGAGCGCGGTTTTCACCT
>DATGLU010000551.1:0-3263 GCA_035294045.1 Roseiarcus sp.
GCAGAGCTATGTCATCGACAAGCGCATCACGCCGCGCTTCATCCGCTATGAGCGGCTCGATCTCTGGATCGGCATCGTGCTGGTGATCATCGGCGCCGCGGCGATCATGGCCTTCACCGCGGCGACATTCGCCGGCAAGGCCGAGTTCGGCAATTTTACCGATGCGGGCGGGATCGCCGCCGGCATCGGCAAATATGTCGGCCGGACCGCCGGCGTCATGTTCGCGATCGCCCTGATCGACGCCGCGCTGATCGGCGCCTCGGCGGTCTCGCTCTCGACCGCCTACGCGATCGGCGACGTCTTTTCCGCCCGCCATTCGCTGCACCGCAAAGTGACGGACGCGAAGGCTTTCTACGGCGTCTATTTCCTGCTGGTCGGGATCGCCGCGGCCATCGTCCTTATTCCGGGTTCGCCGCTCGGATTGCTGACCTTGGCCGTCCAGGTGCTGGCCGGCGTCCTCTTGCCGAGCGCGACGGTGTTCCTGCTGCTGCTCTGCAACGACAAGCCGGTCCTCGGCCCCTGGGTGAATTCGCGTTGGCTGAACTATTTCACCGGCGCCGTCATCGCCGCTCTGGTCGTCCTGTCGATCGTCCTCACCGCTTCGGTTCTGTTTCCGGAGGCCGCGACCGACCGGGTCATCCTTGGCATTTTGGTCGGCGGCGGCGTCGCCGCGACGATCCTCGCGCTGGTCATCATGGCGCTCAGCGGCAATGGCCGGCCGGCGCTCAGCAAGGCCGAGCGGAACGACGCGGCCGACGTCGCGGCGGCGGCGCGCGATACGTGGCGCATGCCGCCGCTCGATCGGCTTCAGCCGATCAGGCTGTCGCTCGCGGCGAAGACCTGGATGGCGGTTCTGCGCCTTTATCTTGTCCTCGCAATCGCTCTGGTCCTCTTTCGGATCGTCACGCTCGCCATGGCCGGAGCGAACTGAGCATAGGTCACGAGACGCGTTAGCGGTCTCCTGACGTCGCCCCGGCGATGTATTCATCGCCGGGGCGTTGTCCGACGCACGTACTTAGGGCCGCTTGCCGCTCAGATCATACGGATTGCCTTGAGGGTGAGGCATGCGCTTCGTCGAAACCTTCAATCTCGAAGCCTTTGGCGACTCGGCGCTGTGCCTCGTCGTCGCCTTCGCCTTGGGGACGGCGATCGGCGCCGAGCGCCAATACCGCCAGCGCTCGGCCGGCCTACGCACCAATGTGCTCGTCGCGGTCGGCGCCGCGTCCTTCGTCGATCTCGCGCTGCGCCTGACCGGCGCTGACGGCGCGGTGCGGGTCATCGCCTATGTCGTCTCCGGGATCGGCTTTCTCGGCGCCGGCGCGATCATGAAGGAAGGACTCAATGTGCGCGGCCTCAACACCGCCGCGACTCTATGGTGCTCGGCGGCGGTCGGCGCTTGCGCCGGCTCCGGCTTGCTCGCCGAGGCTGGCCTGCTCGCCATCGTCGTCATTGCCGGCAACACGCTGCTGAGGCCGATCGTCGAAGCGATCAATCGCATTCCGCTCGACGAGCGCCATTCGGAGGCGACCTATGAGGTTCGGGTGACGGTCGATCCCGAATCGGCTTCCGACACGCGCGAAATGCTGGTCGATCGTCTTGAGCACGCGCATTATCCGGTCGCCTCGGTTGAGACCAAGGCGGCGACCGGCAATGCGGTTGACGTCGTCGCGACTCTCGTTGCGACATCCGTCGTGCCCGAGGAGCTCGACGCGGTTGCGGCCGATCTCGAACGGCGCCCCGGCGTCGCCAACGCCGCCTGGGAAATGCACGCCAAGACCTAAAATCCTTCTGGCGCTGGAGCCGACATCCGAGCGAGCCCACTGGCCGCCTCTGCCGCGGATTGCGTCGAACCGCGGCAAATCTCGCTCAAACCGACATGCGCCGGCGCACCTCGCTCTCGACCATCGAGGCGCGGTCGCCGCCAAGGACCACCGCGCCGCGGTCCATCACCACGTAGTCGTCGCAGAGGTCGCGCGCCCATTCGAAATATTGCTCGACGATGAGGAGCGCCATCTCGCCCTTCTGGCGCAGATAGGCGATGGCGCGGCCAATATCCTTAATGATGGAAGGCTGGACGCCCTCGGTCGGCTCGTCGAGGACGAGCAGCTTCGGCCGGGTGACGAGGGCGCGGCCGATCGCCAATTGTTGTTGCTGGCCGCCGGAAAGGTCGCCGCCGCGTCGCCCAAGCATGTCGCCGAGGACGGGGAACAGGGTGAAAATCTCCTCGTCGACGAAGCGTCTCGCGCGCGGCTGCGCGGCGAGGCCGGTGAGGAGATTTTCGCGCACGGTCAGAAGCGGGAAAATCTCGCGGCCTTGCGGCACATAGCCGATCCCGCGCCGGGCGCGCTGATGCGCGGGAAGGACGCCAAGGTCCTCGCCTCGCCAGGAGATTGCGCCGGCATTGATCGTTTCAAGCCCGACAATGGCGCGCAGCAGCGACGACTTGCCGACGCCGTTGCGGCCGAGCACGCAGGTGACCTTGCCGATTTCGGCCTTCAGCGAGACGCCGCGCAAGGCCTGCGCCGCGCCGTAGAAGAGATCGACTTTGTCGACGCTCAGCATGGACGTACCTTGTCATTCCCGCGCAAGCGGGAATCCAGAGAACCGCCGCGCTTGAAAGCTAGCTCAGCCTGGATTCCCGCTTGCGCGGGAATGACACGTCCGTCATTGCGAGCGAAGCGAAGCAATCCGTTGATAGAGCGCAGCCCTACGAATGGATTGCTTCGTCGCCATAGCCCAGCCTTGGGCCTGGCCTCCTTTGAACGGGCGCGCGAAGCGCGCCCTATGGCTCCTCGCAATAACGGCGGCGGCTCTAAAATCATTGTCATCGCCCCAGATACACTTCGATCACGCGCTCGTCTGCGCTGATCTGGTCGATCGATCCTTCTGCAAGCACCGCGCCTTCATGCAGCACCGTCACCTTGACGCCGAGCGCGCGCACGAAGGCCATGTCGTGCTCGACGACGACGACCGAATGGTCGCGCGCGATCTCGCGCAACAGATCGGCGGTCGCCGCGGTCTCGGCGTCGGTCATGCCGGCGACCGGCTCGTCAACCAGCAGCAGCTTCGGGTCTTGCGCCAGCAACATGCCGATTTCGAGCCATTGCTTCTGACCGTGCGACAGCGAACCGGCCAAGCGGTCGCGCTGATCGGCGAGCCGGATCGTCTCCAAGATTCGTTCGATTCGCTGGCCGACATCCGGCGCGTCGCGCTTGAGCAAGGTCGCGAAGACTTCGCGCGGCGCCCTCGCGGCGAGCAGGATG
>DATGLU010000552.1:0-3296 GCA_035294045.1 Roseiarcus sp.
AAAGCCGGCGAGCATGACGCTGCACACGCCGATCGAGCCGATCGCGAGATTCATGCCGCCGGTCGCAAGAACGACCATGGTGGAGAAGCCGATGACGATGTCGATCGCTAAGGTCCGCGACATCGCGAAGAGGTTGAAGGACGAGACGAAGCCCGGCGCAAGGCTCGCAAAGACGATCCAGAACAGGACGACGATCGCGGCGAGGCCGATCGCGCCCGATTGCTCGGCAAGCCAGGCATTGCGCGCGGCGCGGAATTCCGTATCGATCGAGAGGCTCATCTGGCGAGGCGCTGATGGGAGGGCGCTGAGCTTTGTCCGCCGCGATTGGGTCGCGCTGGTCGAGGCGGCTCCGAACCGCGCGGCTATGCGCGGATTCGGAACCTGTTCGCGGCTTATTTGCAATCCAGATACTTGGTTTTCATCGAGGCGCGGATATCGTTGGTGATCTTCTTCAACTCATCCTTGTAGGAGCCGATATTGTCGGCGCTGATCAGCAACGTGCCCGAATCGATGAAGCGCGCGGTCTGCGGGGTCTTGATGAACGGCGCGTCGGCCTTGACCTTGCATGCGCCGCTCGCCAGCAGATCGAGTACGTAAGCGCCGATATAGCCCTGGCCGTAAGGATTCTGCGCCATGGTGCCGGCCGCAAATCCGTCCTTGATCGCGTCGAGCACGATCTTATCGTCGTCGATGCCGACCAGCTTGATGCGCTTGTCGCCGAGATTGCGCAGCGACTTGGCCGCCACGACCGACGGAATATAGGCCGTGGCGATCAGGCCGTCGATCTGATCCTTCTGCGCGCCGAGCAGCGCGTTGATCTTCTGGTCCGCCGCCTCTTGCGAATCCGTATCGGTGATATGCTGGATCAGCGTCACCGCGCCGCCAGTCTCCTTGACCGCCTTCTCGACGGCGTCCATGCGCAATTTCGTATTAGGGTCGACCAGCAGGCCGGCAAGATGGACGATCTTGCCCTTGCCGCCCATCGCCTTGATCAGCGCCTTCGTGCCGAGATAGGCGGAATTGTAGACATCCGTGCCGAGGCAGAAGGCCGCCTTGGTCGGGTCCTGAGCGCAGCCGGCCAGAGCCAAAGCCGGCGCGTTGTTCGCGGCGAGCTCCTCGATCGTCGTGTTGATGCCGACTGCGTCGCCCGGGAAAATGCCGAAGCCGTTATAGCCTTGCGTCAACAGGCTTTCGATCAGTTCGGTTTGGAGGTTGAGCTTCCATTCCGTCGGCACTTTGAAATCGACCGCGGCGATGTTGAAGTCCTTCTTCGCGTCGGCGGCGGCTTGCTCCCAGGGCGCGAAATAGGGATGCGGGCCGCCGGGGATCAACGCGATTTTGTTGTTGGAAGCCTCGGCCGCGCCGACGGAAAGGCATAGAATGGCGGCCAATGCGGGCAAAGCGCGAAACAGCGCGCGACCGGCGCTTCTTTTCATCGATTTCCTCCCTTAGCGATCGCCTGGCGCTTTTCTCATCAGCCTCGGCGACGTTCATCGCTAGCACAAACGCATATCGCATGCAATAGACGTTTGCTCGGTCAGGCGAGCGATCGCTTTTGACGCGCGAAGTCCGCCAATTGAAAGAAACGCGAGGCGCTGCTCGCGAGACGCGCCGGGGGCCGAATTTTCGGCTTAGGGTGTAGGGCGCCCTACTCGGCCGCTTGAAGAGCAGGCGCGCCGATCATCGCTCGGATTTCGGCGCGGCATGAGCCGCAATTCGTACCGGCCTGGGTCGCGTCGCCGATCGCCTCGACGGTAGCGTCGCCGGCGGCGATCGCGCTCGCAATCTGATTGGCGCCGATCCCGAAGCATGAGCAGACGATCACGCCGCGATCCGCGACGCCGCGCGGCGGGCGCCCGGCGATGATCGCGAGCCGCGCGGCGGGGCTCGGGAATTTCGCGTCAAGCTGCGAGACCACCCAATCGCGCGACGCCGCAACCGGCGCCGATGCGAGGAATAGCGCGCCGGCGAGACGTTCTCCGGCAAAGGCGGCGAAGCGCAGCTGGTCCGCGCCGAGATCGCGATAAGCGAGAATCTGCGCGTCCGCGCCCGCTTGAAGCAATTGCGCCGCGAATGCCGGCCAGTCGCGCTCGGCTTGGGCGAAAGCAAGTTCGAGACGCCAGCCGCCGGCGCATTTGGCGATCGCCCAATAACCGGCGTCGAGATTCGAGGGACGATCGCGAAGGATGGCGAATCCATAGCGCGCGGCGACAAAACGCTCGATGCGGACGGGGGCGTTTTTTGACGCCGGCTGGCCGGAATAGGGATCGACAAGGCCGAGCGCGAGGCGGCCGACGCGCCCCGCGGCGGCGTATTGAGCGCTCCAATGGATGGGGACGAACACCGCGCCGCGGAGCTGGCGGGCCGACAGCAAGGCGCGCGCCAGGATCGCCTCGCCGGCCGTCGCGACGCGGATGATATCGGCGTCGGCAATGCCGAAGCGCGCGGCGTCCTCGGGATGAATTTCGACGTAAGGTTCGGCGAGATGCTGCGACAGGCGGACGCTTTTTCCGGTTCGCGTCATCGTGTGCCAATGATCGCGCGCGCGTCCAGTATTCAAAACGAAAGGAAAAGCCAAGCTCGTGCGCGTCTGCGCGCTGGGACTGACCGCGACGAAGCGAGCCTTGCGGTCGGGCGTGAAATACCGGCCGTCGCCGAAGACACGCCCGTCGGCCCGCACGCCGTGAAATGGCGCGGGCCACTGGATGGGCGCGAGCGCGGCGTACTGCTCCGCATCGAGGGCGGCGAGCGCGCCGATGTTGAAATCCCGCACGCCGTCATTCTCGAAGGCGGAGAGCGCCGCGTGCTCGACGAAAATCGCCGCCGGCGAGCCATAGGCGAAAGCCTCGCCGTATCCCATGCGCGCCGCGACGTCGCAGATGATCCGCCAATCCGGCCTCGCTTCGCCAGGGAGGGGAAGGAAAGCGCGCTGGCGCGAAATCCGCCGCTCGGAATTGGTAACCGTCCCGTCTTTTTCGCCCCAGGCCGCGGCCGGCAAGGCGACATGGGCGAAGCGCAGCGTGTCGGTCTTGGCCGCGACGTCCGAAATCGCGACGAATGGACACGATCTGAGCGCGTCTTCGACCGCGCCGGCTTCGGGCATGGAAACGGCCGGATTGGTCGCCATGATCCAGATCGCTTTGATCCGTCCTTTGGCGACAGCGCGAAACATATCGACCGCCTTCAAACCGGGACGCGCGGCGATGGTCGGCGAATTCCAGAAGCGACGGACGCGATCGCGATGCTCGGCGTTCTCGATCTCCATATGGGCGGCAAGCATATTGGCGAGGCCGCCG
>DATGLU010000553.1:0-2074 GCA_035294045.1 Roseiarcus sp.
ATCGCCGGCTCCGGTGCGCAGCATCGGCCGCGCGCCGGGCGTGAAGCCGGTCACTTCGGTCTGCTCGTAGATCGTCGCGCCTTTGCGCTCGACCGCGCGCGCCAGGCCGCGCACCAGGCGGCCCGGATGGATACTGGCCGCGTCCTTGTAGTACACCGCGCCGAGCACGCCTTCGATCCGCACCCGCGCATCGGTCTGCGCCTTGTCGAGCAGCGCGACGCGGTCTTCGAGTCCAAGCGCCACGAATTCGGCGTGGGCGGCGCGCACCGCCGGCAGCTGCGCCGGTCCGTGCGCCACCGACAGGCTGCCGCCTTTGGCGAACGCGATGTCGAAGCCTTCGTGCGCCGCGGCCCGCGCCACTTCGTCGACCGACGCGGCCATCGTACGATAAAGCGCCACGGCCTTTTCCCGCCCGAATTTCTCGGCGATCGCGCCGAGGCTCGCCGGAAAATGCGCGCTGCACCACGAGCCGTTGCGGCCCGAGGCGCCGAAGCCGGCGATCTCGCGCTCGACGATCGCGATCTTCAGCGACGGCTGCCGCGCCAGCAGGTAGTAGGCGGTCCACAAGCCGGTATAGCCGGCGCCGAGGATCGCCACGTCGACCGCAGTCGAGCCGGCCAAGGCGGGCCGCGGCGTCAGGTCGTCGCCGCAGGTCTCGAGCCAGAAGCTGACGGCGGCGTAATCCTTTGCCTGATCCCGCATCGTCTGCCATGGCAACCGATCGCGGGTTCGGCTGCAAGTGCCGCGAACGCGCCTCGATCCCGAAGGTCCTTGCCATTATCGCGCCGCGCCGCCATTTATCTGGGCGGAAAGGACTCCAATGGACGCAATTATCGGCAAACCCGCCAAAGGGCCGGCGCCAGGCGCCGCCGTCGACGCGGCGATCAAGGACGGATCGACCGCGACGTTCATGGCCGACGTGATCGACGCATCGGCCGAGGCGGCGATCGTCGTCGATTTCTGGGCGCCATGGTGCGGCCCGTGCAAGCAGCTCGGCCCGGCGATCGAGAAAGCCGTCAAGGACTCGAAGGGCGCGGTGCGTCTGGTCAAGATCAACGTCGACGAAAATCCAGAACTGGCGCAGCAGATGCGCATCCAATCGATCCCGGCGGTTTATGCCTTCAAGGACGGCCGTCCGGTCGACGGTTTCGTCGGCGCCCTCCCCGAGGCGCAGGTGAAGCAATTCGTCCAGCGCCTGGCCGCGCTCGCCGGGGACGGCGCTGCGTCGCCGATCGCCGACGCGCTGGCGCTTGCCAAGGAGGCGCAGGCCGCCGGCGATACGGCGCGGGCGGTCAACATCTGGACCCAGGTGCTGCAGCACGAGTCGCAGAATCTCGACGCGATCGTCGGCCTGGCGCGCGCGGCGCTGGCACAGAAGGATATCGCCAAGGCCAAGGCGCTGATCGAGCGCGTGCCCGCCGACCAGGCGAATCATGCCGACGTCGCCGCCGTGAAAACCGCGCTCGAACTGGCCGAAGCCGGGCAAAAAGCCGCCGGCGAGGTCGGCAAACTCGAGGCGCGGCTCGCCGCCGATCCCAAAGACCACCAGGCGCGGCTCGACCTCGCCGTGGCGCTGTTCGCCGCCGGCGAACGCGAGAAGGCGATCGACCAGCTGTTCGAGATCATCAAACGCGACCGGACCTGGAACGAAGAGGCGGCGCGGCGGCAGCTGCTGAAATTCTTCGAAGCCATCGGCCTCGCCGATCCGCTCACCGTCGCCGCGCGCCGACGGCTTTCAGCCATCCTGTTCGCATGACCGCGCCCGCGCATCCGCTGCCCGATCGGCTGGTGCTGTTTCCGCTCACCGGCGCGCTGCTGCTGCCGGGCGGCGTGCTGCCGCTCAACATCTTCGAGCCGCGCTATCTGGCGATGACCGACGCGGCGCTCGGCGAAGGCCGCATGATTGGCATGATCCAGCCGCTCGAAGGCAAGGGCGACGGCGGCGATCCGCCGCTCTACAAGACCGGTTGCGCCGGCCGCATCATCGAATTCCGCGAGAGCGGCGACGGCCGCTACGTCATCAGCCTCGAAGGCGTATCGCGCTTCGATGTCGTCGAGGAACTGCCCAAGACCG
>DATGLU010000554.1:0-2657 GCA_035294045.1 Roseiarcus sp.
ACGATCATCGGCCTCCCCGCTTGGTCGTTCTTGCGGCGCGCTCGATCGCGTCCTGTAGCGCCTTGTCGACTTCGAAGTCGCTGATGTTCTCAAGGCACCACAGCAAATAACTCGGGTCGCTTTCTAGGACTTCCTCGACGGGGTAGCCCTTGTATTTCCCGAAGCCGAGCGGCGTGTCGAGATCGTAGGTCACGCCGATTCTCCTTCCCGCTCGCCCTCCGCGACGATGCCGCGCCAGCGGAGGAGCGCTTTTTCCAGGCTCTTCTTCTCCTGCGCCTTATGCGGCGGCCGAAGCTCCAACTGCCGTTGGATCGCGGCGATGCGGCGGGCGGCGTAGGCGCGGCGCTCGGCGGCTTCGGTATCGGGCATCGTTCCTCCTATTCGGCAGCGTGACGCGGCGGCGCGTCGCCGAAGGGATCGTCGAGTTTCTGCTCGTCGCGCAGCACGCGGGAGGGGCGGATTTCCCCGGTCTCCCGGTCCGGCTCCTCGTCGTCCCGGCCGCGCAACTGCTCCTCGGCGATGCGCCGGTCCGCTTCCGCCGCGATGCTCTTGAGATTGTCCATCTGCGGCTTGAGGCGAAGCTTGTCTTCCCGCGGAAGATCCTGCCAGAAGTCGCGGAGCGCGATCGTGCCTTCATTGGCACGGTCTTCGGCCTCGCGCTTCACGCGCTCGTAGCGGTCATCGACGACCGCTCCACCGCGAAGCCATTGCCGGATGCGCTCGCCCGTCTTCTCGCTGATCTGTTCGCCGGCAGGGAACGCGCCGAGCAAATCCTCGGGCGCCTTCTCGACGATCGGCACGCCGCGCTTGTCGGGGTTGGTCGGCAGGAAGAGCTGGCACGTCACTTCGTAGATGAAGCGCTTGTCCTGGATCGGCACGAAGCCCGTGGAGACGATGATGTCTTGGCCCTTCTCGTCCTTCTTCTGCGCCATCTTCTCTTTGGCGCGTAGGCACAAGATGACGTGGCAGCCGGCGCGGACGAGCGCCTGGACCCATTTCTTGTGGCGCGCCTTGGGCTTCGCCCATTGAACGAGACCCTTGCCGACGAGCCGCGGGTTCTCGTCGGCGATCTCGAGAATGCCGCCGATGCTGTCCCATTCGTGGGAGGCCGAATCGATCACCACCGCGTCGTATTTGGCGGCCTCGGCTTCGGCGAGCGCTTCGATATAGCGCTCGGGCGAGAACGGCGGCGTCAGTTCGGCGTGATCCCAGGGCGCGCCGATATTGGCATAGACGCGGGCACGCTTCCTCTCGGTATCGATGACGCAGATGCGCCCTTGCGGCCCGACGAGCCCGCGCGCGAGCTTTAGGGCGCTATAGGTCTTGCCCGAACCGCTCTCGCCATAGAGCGCGATGAGGACCGGCGCGCCCTCGCGCACGGCCTTCTGAAAATGCAAAATCGCCATGACAGTGCTCCTCTCAAAGCGGCGCCTGCATCAGCCGGGCGCGCTCTAGGAGATCCTTGGGGATCTTCTCGGATTTGAACTCGCCCGCCTCGTGGCGCTCGTGAAGCTGATATTCGCCGAATGTGGGGATCGAAACCGTAAAGGCCCGGTCGCGGTCGGGATGCTGTGGGTCGCGGTAGCCGGGGCATTCGTCGCGCTCGATGCACTTAGCGAGAATCTGGATGGCGCGCCGCGCGAAGAGCCGGCCCCATTCGATCGCGCGTTCGTCGAGCTGGAAGACGCTGATGCAATGGGGCGGCTCGCGCTCGACGACGACGAACCAGTAGTGCTCGGGGCGCTTTCCCGTGACGATCTCGCAGCCGTCGAGATACCAAGCGGCGCGAAGATGGTATCCCAACCCGAAGGCGGTCCTTGGCCAGTCGCGCGGGTTCGCGGTGTGCTGCGCCTTCAAATCGGCGATATAGGCCCCGCCGTCGCGCAGCCAATCGGGCCGCGCCTTGCACGGGATTTGCGTCTCGGGGTCGCGCCACAAAAGTGTCTGCTCTGGTTTCCCCGTCGTGAAGGCTTTTGCCGCCAGAGGGTGCGCCAG
Source organism: Roseiarcus sp. (assembly GCA_035294045.1). GTDB lineage: Bacteria > Pseudomonadota > Alphaproteobacteria > Rhizobiales > Beijerinckiaceae > Roseiarcus. Next base: position 1,996 of record DATGLU010000554.1, read on the forward strand.
AATCGCGGCGCGGATCGCCTTCACCTGGTCGAGCTGCTCGACGAGGAGCGGTGTCTTGCCGCCGTCGTAGGCCTCATCGCGCTTCGCCTTGGCGTCCTTGGTGCGATAGTCGGCGGCGTCGATGATGACGGTGCGGCGCTCGAACTCGTCGGGCTCCAGCATCGCGCAATGGGCCGCCGTCGAAACATCGAACTTGCGCTCCCGGGTCGGCGCATAGGCCGGGTTCAACGGGCTGTTAAACCACATTTTCTGCGGGCACTCTTCGACGAGCATCCAGGCGCCGCCCGCGCTCAGCGCCGGGAGATCGTGGTAATCCTCGGCGCTGATGTCGGCATGAAGACCGGGCGTGAAGGGCGCGTTCATCGTAGCTCGCCATAGTTGGTAGCCGCCGCGATGTGAACCGCGAGGCAGGCGGCAAAGAGCGAGGGTTCCCGCCGCCGCCGGAAGAGCGCCAGGAACCGCCTCACGGGGCGCTCCTTTGCTCGGGTTGCGGCAGCGCCGGCACGATCGGCGCGCCGATGATCGCGCGGCCGGCGAAGCGCTCGGCGGCGATGATGCTGCGCAGGATCTTGTTCACGCGCCGCTCCGTCTCGGCGCGAGACTCGGGCGTCGGCGCGGCAAGCACGATCTCACGGCGATGGTCCTTCGGTCTCATGTGCTTC
>DATGLU010000555.1:0-2081 GCA_035294045.1 Roseiarcus sp.
TACTGTAGCCGCGCGGTCGTCGACCGCGGTTACAGCGCGGAGAGGGATGGAGGCCGCGGTCGGCGACCGCGGCTACAGCGCGCCCCCTCTCCCGCTTGCGGGAGAGGGCTGGGGTGAGGGTCAGCCGCAGCCGTTGATAGATGGGCTTAAGCGAACGATCGGAAGGAACAGATGCCAGAACTTTGCCGCATGATCCTCGACGTCGATACCGGCGTCGACGACGCGATGGCCATTCTCTATGCGCTGAACCGGCCGGGCATAAAGCTCGAAGCGTTGACGACGACCTTCGGCAACACCGATATCGACAGGGCGACCGCCAACACGCTGCGCATCCTGGAGCTTGCCGGCCGCAGCGACATTCCCGTCGCGCGCGGGCCGGGCCGATCGCTGCTGAAGCCCTTCGTCAGGGGCGCCGACCATGTCCATGGCCGCAACGGCCTCGGCGACATCGTCCTGCCCGAGCCGAAGGGCGAGCCTGTCGCCGAGCACGCCAGCGACCTGATGATCCGCATGGCGCGGGAAAATCCCGGCAAGATCACCCTCTGCCCGGTCGGCCCGGTCACCAATGTGGCGATCGCCTTCGCCAAGGCGCCCGATATCGCGCCGCTCTTCAAGGAGGTCGTCGTCATGGGCGGGACGATCCACCATCCCGGCATTCACGGCATTCCGACGCCGATCGCCGACGCCAATTTCTGGAACGATCCCGAGGCGGCGCAGATCGTCATGCGCTCCGGCGCCAAGATCACCCTGGTCGGCATGGACGTGACGATGAAAGTCCTGCTGACCCGGAAAATGCGGCAGGAGATCGCCGACAGCGGCCGCGTCGGCAAGACGATGATGGAGATCGCCGATTTCTACGTGCGCGCCTATGAGAGCATGCATCCCGGCATTGCCGGCTGCGGCCTGCACGATCCGCTCGCCGTCGCCATCGCCGAGGACAAGAGCCTGGCGACGATCGAGCGCATGTGCGTCGATATCGAGCTCAACGGCGCCCTCACCCGCGGCGCCATAATCGCCGACCGCCGCCGCAACGTCGCGGCGGAGCGGCTCAACGCCGATATGTGCGTCGACGTCGACGGCGAGCGGTTCTCGGCGATGTTTGTCGAGGCGTTGAGCGGGGTTGAGGTCCGATAGCCGCCGCTTCCCAATTGGGAAACGTCATTGCGAGCGCAGCGAAGCAATCCACACGCTGGACAGCGATGTACGATTGGATTGCTTCGCTTGCAAATGACGGTCTCATAACCTGGCGGCTAAGCAGAGGCCGCCTGTTTGGCTTGCGTCTGCGAATTCCTGGCCAACTCCGCAAATTCCTCGTACGCGCTAGCAAGCTTCGCGCGCTGACGCCAATTTCGGTTGCCGCCCGGAATTTTCCCCTTTTTATACTCCAAGGTATAAGCGTCAAAGCTATGATAGAAGGGGACGGCTTCGATCTTACCTCTGCCAAGAAGGATTTTCAGCGTCTGCGCCGCGGTAACGCCGGCGCATAGCTCGCAAGCCAGACCCGTCGACGGAAAATCGCGCGTCTCGAGATTGATCGTCGAATTATCAACCAAATAGGACCGGTGCACCGCCAATGGAGCGACGCCGACAATAAAGTTGACAATGCGCTTCGACGGCTCGACATCGTCGAAGCAGAACCATTCCTCAAGGGACATACCGTCGGGCATGAAAACAAGAAATACGGTCCCCATGCCCGCGGGGACAGAAAGAACGGCGGGAATGCCGAGCGCCCGGCATCGGGCGTAGATTTTTCGGCGCATTTCGAGGGCGAAGACGTCGATCGCGTCCACATAGATATCGGCGCCTTCGAGAAATCGGTCGATCGACTCCTCCTGAACGCCCTGATGAAATGTCCTGATCCGCAGTTCTGGGTTGATGTCGAGTGCAACATCTCGCAGAACGTCGACTTTTGGCTTACCGAGCGTCGACATCCTCGCGCCGTACTGGCGATTGAAATTGACGAGTTCGAAACGGTCGAAATCAGCAAGCGTGAACGCCCCAATGCCAAGCCGCGCCAAGGTAGCCACATGAGTGCCGCCACATCCGCCAAGGCCGGCGATCGCGACTCGCTTTTTGCGCAG
>DATGLU010000556.1:0-4717 GCA_035294045.1 Roseiarcus sp.
GCGCCGGACGGCGAGGCCGCCTTGCGCGCGCTCCAGACGCGCCTGGATGTCACGCTCCTCTTCACCGATGTGGGCCTTCCCGGACGATTGAACGGCCGCCAGCTCGCCGAGGAGGCGCGCCGGCGTAAGCCCGGACTCAAAGTCCTGTTCACCACGGGCTATGCGCGCAACGCCATCGTTCACGAAGGCCGTCTCGATCCCGGCGTGCAACTCATCACCAAGCCCTTCACCTACGCCGCCCTCGCCGCCAAGCTGCGCGACGTGCTCGATGCCCGCTCGCCATCGGGCCGCATTCTCTTGGTGGAAGACGAGGCGCTGCTTCAGCTCTTCGCCGCCGATCTCCTGGAGGAGCTCGGCTTCAAGGTCGACACCGCCGGCACCGCGACCGAGGCGCTGAACAAGCTCCGTTTGATTCCGGGCGGCGTTGACGCCGCGATTATCGATATCGGCCTGCCCGACCGCAAAGGCGACGCGTTGATCCCGGAGCTCCGCGCCCTCTTCCCTTCCCTGCCCGTCGTCATTGCGAGCGGCCAGGACGAAGGCGCGTTGCGCGAGCAGGTGAAATCGGAAACCAATGTCTCGATCCTGCCGAAGCCCTATACCAAAGATCAGGTCGCGGCCGCGTTGCGCGAGATCGGCGTGATCGCCAAGCGCGGCGACGCCGCGGCGGGAGGCTGAACGCCGCGCCAGGCTTCGGGAACCCTCGCGCTAATCACGCGTTAATTCTGCTCTATGGCGGAGCGCAGAGGTTTGCACCGTTTCTCAAAGGCGCTCGGCGCGATCCTGCTTGGCGCTATTTCTCTGTCCGCCGCCCGTTTTGCCGCGGCTCAGCCGAGCGGCGCGTCCGAAGATGGCGTCGCGATCACCCCCGCCAATGTCGGCGCGCTGAAACTGGTCTTCTCCTTCCGGACGGGCGCGCCGGGGAGCCTCGCCAGCCCGCCGGGGTGGTCGGGCGGGCTTCTCTTCCTGCTGACGCCTTTTCCGCACACGCTTTTCGCTCTCGATCCCACCCGTCCGAACGATCCCGTCCGCTGGCGCTACGCTCCGCCGGCCGACGACGCGGCGCAGGGCCTCGCCTGCTGCGAGAGGATGGACAATGGCCCCGTCGTCGCCAATGGCCGGGTCTATTTCACGACATTGGACGGCAATGTCCTTGCGCTCGACGGCGCGAGCGGCGCCGTCGCCTGGAGCGCAAAGCCGGCCTCCCCGGAGAAAGGCGAGACCTTGACCAACGCCCCGCTCGTCGCGGCCGGCAAAGTCTTCATCGGCAGCTCAGGCGACGAATACGGCGCGCGCGGCTGGATCGCCGCGCTGGATCAATCGTCTGGCAAGGAGCTCTGGCGGACATTCAGCGTCGGGCCGGATTCCGATGTCGGGATCGGCCCGGATTTCAAACCCTATCACGCCGCCGATCGCGGCCGCGATCTCGGCGTCGCGACATGGCCGCCTTCCGCTTGGGAGCATGGCGGCGGAAGCGTCTCCGGGCCGATCCTCTACGACGCCGCCGCAAAGCTCCTCATCCATGGAACGGGCCGCCCCGCGCCATGGAATCCCGATCAGCGGACCGGCGACGACAAATGGACGTCGGGCCTGTTCGCCCGCGACGCGGAGAGCGGCGCGGCGCGCTGGTTCGATCCACTCAATCCGCACGATCTTTTCGCGCTGGGCGGAACGGGCCCCAACCTCATGGCCGACACGGCATGGCGCGGCGCCCCGCGCCGCTTGCTGCTTCACCTCGACGAGAACGGTTACTTGTACGTCATCGACCGCGCGTCGGGCGAGGTACTCGACGCGCAAGCTTACGCGCCGGGCAACGCCGCGACCGGTGTCGATCTCAAGACGGGCTTGCTGAAGCGCGACCCCGCCAAGGCGACCCGCGCCGACAGGACGATCCGCGACATTTGCCCGGGATGGCCGGGCGCGATCAATGGCGCGCCGGCGCTCTCCGCCGACGCCAAGCTGATCTTCATCCCCGTTACGCGCCTCTGCATGGATATCGAGGCGACGAATACGAGCTTCATCCAAGGCGCCGCTTTCATCGGCGCCGATATGCGCGAGAAAGCGTCGCCGGATGGCCCAGAAGGCGCCCTGCTCGCTTGGGATTTCGAGGCCAACAAGGCGCTTTGGACCGCACAGGAGCATTTTCCCGTCGTCGGGGGCGTGCTGGCGACGCAGAGCGGCGTTCTTTTCTATGGAACGCTGGACGGCGTCTTCAAAGCCCTCGACGCGCGCACTGGACGCGAGCTGTGGCGTTTCAAGACCAAGGCCGGGATCGTCAGCGAGCCGATTTTGTACCGCGGCGGCGACGGCAAGGACTATATCGCCGTCGTCGACGGTCTCGGCGACGGCTTTAATGTCAGCGCCGTGCATGGGATCGACAGACGCGACGCGACCGCCGCGCATGGCCTCGCCAACGCGCTGCGCGATCTGCCGCAGCCCGATGATCCAAGCGGCGCGCTCTACGTGTTCGCCTTGCCATGAGGCGGCTCGTCGCCCTCGCCGCCGCGCTCCTCTTCGTCGCCGGCTGCGAGCGCGAGAAGCGCGACCTTCGTACCGACCCGCCCACAGCCGATGCGCTTGACGATGTCGCGCCGATGCCGGACAGGATCAGCGGCGCCCCGCCCGACGTCTATGTCGCGCTCGACGGTCCCTACCAGAACAACGCCTATCAGCTCAGCCAGGGCAAAAGGCTGTACCATTGGTTCAATTGCAATGGCTGCCATGCCGAGGGCGGCGGCGCGGTCGGACCGGCCTTCATGGACGGATGGTGGCGCTATGGCCCCGATCCGATCTCGATCTATCTCTCGATCCGGGACGGCAGGCCGCACGGCATGCCGGCTTTCGGGCCCAAGCTGACCACCGACCAAATCTGGCAGCTCGCCGGCTATATCCAGACGATCGGCTCCTATTCGCCCAAGACCGCCGCGCCGAGCCGCGACGATGCGATGCAGGCGCGTCCCGCCGAGAATCGCGGGCCGGCCGCCGCCAATATTCCCTCGCCGAGCCGCTCGCGATGATCCGGCGCTGGCGCTCTTGGTCGGTTTGCTGCTGCGCTCTCTTCGCCGGCGGCTGCCAAGGCTGGCAATCCGCGCTCGATCCGCATGGCCGGGAAGCCTTGCGGCTGGAAAGCCTGATCGGCGTCTTCGTCATCGTCTGCGCCGCGGTTTGGGTCATCGTGATGATCGCGCTGGCCGCGGCGCTGCGCCGGCGCGGCCGTGCGCTCGACCGGCCGGCGCCGCTCGATCCGCGCCGCGAGCGGCGCGCCTCGATTGCGGTCTCGGTCGCCGTCGGCCTGACGGTCGTCATCATCGCCGCCCTGACCGGCCTCAGCTTCTTCACGACGCGCGCGCTGACGCAAGAGACCGGCAAGCCGCTTCTCTTGCGGATGCGCGCCTATCAATGGTGGTGGGAGATCGCTTATCTCGATCCGCGGCCGGACCAGGCCTTCACCGTCGCCAACGAGATTCACATTCCCGTCGGCCGTCCGGTGCGGATCAGGCTGGAAGCGCCGGACGTCATCCATTCCTTCTGGGCGCCGAGCCTTGCCGGCAAGATGGACCTCATTCCCGGCCGCGACAACGAGATCACATTCGAAACGAAGCGCCCCGGAATCTATCGCGGCCAATGCGCGCAATTCTGCGGCTTGCAGCATGCGCATATGGCCTTTCTCGTCGTCGCCGAAAATCCGGCCGAATTCGACGCGTGGCGGAAAGCGCAGCTTCAGCCCGCCCGCTCGCCTTCGAACGACGAGGAAGAGGCCGGACGGAAGGTCTTTCTCGCCAAGCCTTGCGCGGGGTGCCACGCCATTGCCGGCACGGCCGCCTCCGGGACGCTCGGCCCGGACCTCACCCATGTCGCGAGCCGCAAATATATCGCCGCCGGTCTCCTCGAGACGACGCGCGGCGCGCTCGCGGCGTGGATCGCCGATCCGCAGACGCTGAAGCCCGGCGTCAACATGCCCCTGGTGCCGCTCTCCGGCGACGAGCTGCGGCAGGTCTCGGCCTACCTTGCGTCGTTGAAATGAGCAGCGGCCAGAACCTCGCCGATATCCGCGACGACGCCTATGAGCGCGCCGATCTGGAGACGCGGCTCGCCAAGACCTGGGCGACGGAACCCGGTTTTCTCGGGCTGCTGGCGACGGTCGACCACAAGATCATCGGCCGCCGCTACATTCTCACCGCTTTCGTTTTTCTCGCGCTTGGCGGCGTCCTCGCCATGCTGATCCGCATCCAGCTCGCGCGGCCGGAGAGCCGGTTCCTCCAGCCCGACTTCTACGATCAGGTCTTCACCGTGCACGGCTCGACCATGATGTTCCTGTTCGCCGTGCCGGTGATGGAGGCCGTCGCCGTCTATATCGTGCCGCTGATGATCGGCACGCGCAACATCGCCTTTCCCCGCCTCAACGCCTTCTCCTATTGGATGTACCTTGCCGGCGGGATCATGCTGTGGACCGCTTTCGCGCTGGATATGGGGCCGGATATCGGCTGGTTCGCCTATGTGCCTCTGTCCGGCCCGCAATATGGCGCCGGCAAGCGCGCCGATATGTGGGCGCAGATGATCACCTTCACCGAAGTCTCGGCGCTGGCGGTGGCGGTCGAACTCGTCGTCACGATTTTCAAGCAGCGCGCGCCCGGCATGTCGCTCGACCGGCTGCCGCTCTTCGTCTGGTCGATGCTGGTCACGTCGTTCCTGGTGATCATGGCGATGCCGGCGATCA
>DATGLU010000557.1:0-5276 GCA_035294045.1 Roseiarcus sp.
GACCAGCGGCAGGTCGGCCGAGCCGTCGAGCGGGGCGAATTGCGGCACGCCATAGGTCGGGAAGGCGGCCTCGTCGAGCGGGAAGCCGCGCATCATCGCCTGCTTGCCGACTTCCACCGCGGTCGGCGCGTCGGCGACGCGCTGGACGACGCGGGCGAGCGACGCGAGCTGTGTTTCGTCGCTATAGGTCTTCGCCGCGTCGATCGCTAAGGCGCGGGCGAAGACGTTGAGCTTGGCGTCGTAGAGCAGCTCGACGACGCGGGTCGCTTCGTTGCGCGCGTTTGCTTTGGCGGCGTGAACCGCCGCGCGGAAAGCCAGCGGCTGGTCGAGCCGCTCGGCCGAGAGCTGGCCGTAATAGGCGGAGGAATAGGCGGCGGCGCGCTCGTAGAAGAGCTTGGCCTGCTCGGGCTGGGCCGCCTGCTCGGCGGCGCGCCCCTGCCAATAGGCCGCCCGCGCCGCGGCGAGCGGCGTTTGCGCGAGGCTCGCCAGGGCGGCGAAATGGCGCGCCGCGTCGGCCGGGTCGTTGAGGAAGCGCAACGCGATCCAGCCGGCGTGGAAATCCTGGTCGATGCGCGCCGCAACCGAGGCGGCGGCCGGCTCGGCGCAGAGTTGATAGGCGTCCTTGGCCAGCGCGCCGTCGAGCAGCCTTCGCGCGATCATCCGCCGCTCGTCCCACCAACGGTCGCCGGCGACGAGCGCTGCCGGATCTTTCGGCGCGGCGCGCATGAGCTGCGCCGCCTCCAGCGCCCGGTCCGCGCGGCGCAGCCCCTCGATGCGGGCGTAGAGCAGCCCGGGCGCGTTCTTCACGGCGGCCGGCAACGCCGCGAGAGCCTTGTCGGAAAGCGCGCCGCGGGACGCGGCGACCCAGGAATTGGCGAGCAGCGGCGTATCGCCGCCGGCGAGCGCCGCGGCGCGTGCGGCGGCGCCGTATTTCTCGGCGTAGAGAAGGCGGATGGCGCGGGCGCGGTGATCGGCCTTGGTGAGCAGCGCTCCGAAATCGCGCAGGATCGCGCCTTCGAGCCAGCCGTCGAGATCGCCGTCGCGCCAAAGATCGCGCACCATCGCGGCGGCCTTGTCGGCGTGACCCTCGTCGCGCTCGACCGTCGCCAGCGCCAGGATTCCCGCCGGCGTCGCCGGGGTCGCGCCGGCGAAAGCCTTGCGAATGACGTCCGGCCGGTTGCGATCGGCATAGAGCAGGGCTTCGCGGAACGAGACGAGCCAGCCGCGCGACGGCCAATGCGGATGGGCGTCCATGAAGCTCGTCAACCGGGCAAGGCCGGCTTCGCGCGGCGCGGCGCGCAAGGCCACCCATTCCAGCGCCAGGCGCTGCAGCGGATCGTCGATGCGGGCGGCGAGCGCGTCGCCGCCGGCGACGTCGCCTTTCTGGTAGAGAGCGGCGGCGGCGGCCAGGGTCGAGAAATCGGCGCCGCCGAGCGGCGTTTTCTTGAGCAGCCAGGCCAAGCCGGTCGCGCCGGCGGAGGCGACGGCCTTCGACCCTGCGCCCAATTGCTGCGGGGCGAAATCGGCGAGCTGAACGAAATCGTCCATACCGTCGGCGTTGGGCGCGAGCGGAACCATCGCCGAGCCGGCCGGTTGAAGGGCGGCGCTGCTGGACGAGGGCGCGGGCGCGGGCGCCTGCCTCTCGGGCGCCGGAGCGGCTGCGCTTGGAGCAGGGCTCGGCGCCGGCGCCTCGGGCTTCGCCAGCGGAACCAGCGCGCCGAAATTCGGCAGCGGCAGCCGCGGCGGCGCGGCGGGAGGGCCGCCGGCGATGATCGCCACGGCGAAGAAGACGGATGTCGGAAGGAATGCGCCAGCCACGCGAAGCCCCCACGGCTTCAGCTTGCGCTCCTTTTGCTTACGAAGTGCTAACCACATCGGCGTTTTCTTTACGGTCCCTCGTCCCCCTTTCCCCTTGCCGACCGACGGTTTATGACTGGCCGCTCCGATTGAGCGCGCGGCCATTGCTTTTAATGGCGATCGGTCGGCTTTGATGGGGCCCCATGGTTGAAAAGGCGAAGTTTCACGGCTCGATGCCGGCTCTCGTGACGCCGTTCAAGGACGGCAAGCTCGACGAGCAAGCCTTTCGCGGCCTGATCGACTGGCAGATTTCCTCAGGCTCCCATGGCCTTGTGCCGGTTGGCACGACTGGCGAGAGCCCGACCTTGAGCCACGAGGAGCACCGCCGCGCCGTCAGCATCTGCATCGACGAGGCGCGCGGCCGCGTGCCGGTCATTGCCGGGGCCGGATCAAACAATACGCATGAAGCCATCGAACTTGCGCGCCATGCTGAGAAGGCTGGCGCCGACGCCGTTCTCGTCGTCACCCCTTATTACAACAAGCCCAATCAAGAGGGACTTTATCGCCATTTTAAGGCAGTCAACGACGCGGTTGGGGTTCCGATCATCATTTACAATATCCCGCCGCGCTCTGTGGTCGACATGTCGGTCGAGACGATGAAGCGGCTTTACGAGCTCAAGAACATTGTCGGCGTGAAGGACGCGACCAGCAATATCGGCCGCGTCTCGCTGCAGCGCCAGGCGATGGGGCCGGGCTTCATCCAGCTTTCCGGCGAGGACATGACGGCGCTCGCCTGCATGGCCGCCGGCGCGCATGGCTGCATCTCGGTCACCGCCAATGTCGCGCCGGCCTTATGCGCCGAACTGATGGAGGCGACCTTCAAGGGCGATTACACGCACGCGCTGCGCGTGCAGGACCGCCTGACCGCGCTTCATAATGCGATCTTCATCGAGCCCGGCGTCTGCGGCGCCAAATACGCGCTGAGCCTGCTCGGCCGGGTGCGCAACGAAATGCGCCTGCCGCTCGTCCCGATCGTCGAGGCGACCGAGTCGGCGATCCGCCGCGCCATGGTTCACGCGGGGATTTTGAACGCGTGAGAGCGTGACGGTTTCATTGAGTCTCTTAACCCGTCATTGCGAGGAGCGAAGCGACGAAGCAATCCAGGAGCCTCGGCGTTTCCTGGATTGCTTCGCTTCGCTCGCAATGACGACGTACTTCCATCTAAAATGGTCTAGAGGCTGAGCAGTGTCGGGCAAAGACAAGCCGACCTATAAAATCGTCGCCGACAACCGCCGCGCCCGCTTCGACTACGAGATCGGCGAGACGTTCGAGGCGGGCATCGCCTTGACCGGCACGGAGGTGAAATCCCTGCGCGCCGGCAAGGCCAATGTCGCCGAGAGCTACGCTGCGGCGGACCGCAACGGCGAGATGGTCCTCTACAACGCCAACATCCCGGAATATACGCAAGGCAACCGTTTCAACCACGAGCCGAAACGGCCGCGCAAGCTGCTGCTGCATCGCAAGGAAATCGCCCGCCTCGCCCGCGGCGTCGAGCGGGAAGGCATGACGATCGTGCCGCTGCGGCTGTATTTCAACGAGAAGGGCCGGGCGAAGCTCGCCCTCGCTCTGGCGCGCGGCAAGAAGCTGCACGACAAGCGCGAGACGGAGAAGCAGCGCGACTGGGGCCGGGAGAAGGCGCGGGTGCTGCGGGAGCGGGGATAGGGGGCCGATTCTCTTTCAAGAGGCGCACGCCCACAATGTCGCGGTCGCCGGCGTTCTGCGGGACGCGCCGGCATGCAGCTATCGATGAGAAAGTTGGACGTTTGCCATGGAGAATAGTCCGTGTGGCGAATTGATCGAGTTTCTGCGACAGTACACGAAAAAGAAGATCATCAGCGAAAGTACTCGCATCAATATCGATCTTCATCTACACGGCGATGATGCCTGGGAAGTTTTGGAATGGATTTCGAAGCGCTTTGAGGTTGATTTTCAAGAGTTTCGATTTTCTGAGTTCTTCCATTCGGAGGAAGACACGGTAGGAGCGCCCTATTTTCTAGCGACTCTCCTGCTAAAGAAGAAAAAGCCATTGCCGATATCTCATCTAATGCACGTCATCTCGATTCGGCGGTGGGTTGATCCAACCGAGTAGCAGGCCCAGGACGCCCGGCCTCCGTTCTTACTTTCTGTCGGATGCCCTGAGTGAACGGCGGCCTGCGATTGCCCGACGTTAATGCGGCGAAGCGGGAAAACGAACCGCGAAGCGCTCGACGAGCTTCGGCACGCTGCTCATATCCATGTCGATTTCGTAGCGGGCGCAAAGCGACGCGAGGCGTTGCGGGTCGGGCGGGCCGCCGCTCAGCTCCGCGGCGAGTTCGCGAAAGTAGTTCTCAAATCCGCCCGGCGAGATGATCTCGAGAATCCGCGCCGGCGCATCGCCGGCGTTCCAAAACGTGTGCCACTGGTGGCGGGGCTTGAAAATGAGATCGCCCACCTCCCCGACGACGACGGATTCGCCAAGCATCGCGCCGATGCGGCCTTCGAGCACGAAGCTGTACTCGTCCTCTCGATGATGGCGGTGCAACGGGGCGGCCAGCGCCTTGGGCGGAAGCGGATGCTCGACGAGCGCGAGGCGATTGCCGCAATCTTCGCCGCCGACCAAAAAACGGGCGTCTACGCCGCCTAGAAAAGCGATTTGGCCATCACGCGATCTGACGATCCGGGATGATTCCGTAGCCATTTGCGACCTCCTTCGGTCACAGCAGCATCAGGCGCCTGCGCCCCAGGCGATCTTGCCGAGAATCGTCTCTACGACGCGTGCGCCGGCCTCGGTTCGCGCACAGGCCAGCGGACTTTCGCCGCCGAGTTCCTTCAGGCTGCGATGAAGCCAGAGGTCGGCCTTGCCTGCATCTCCGAAAATGCTCATGACGACGCTGTGCAGGCGTGCGACGCGCACGGCTTCCAACGGGGAGATAGGTCTCTGCTTTGACGCCATGTCATTCACATTATTTCGCGTCTGCGGCGAAATCAAAGGTTACAGGGAGCTTGTCATTCCCGCGAAAGCGGGAATCCAGAACGGCCTCTCAAGCAAGCGCGGGATCTGCTGGATTCCCGCTTTCGCGGGAATGACAAGGCGGTTCTTGTCTTTGACGTCTCGATTCGCTCGTACCCTCCTGCCGCTCACCACCAGCCGCGCCATTTGAACCAGGCGAGGGGGATCAGCGCGCTGAGCACGATCACCGCCAGGCCGTAAGGGTAGCCGTAGGTCCAACTGAGCTCGGGCATATCCTTGAAATTCATCCCGTACATGCTGGCGATCAAGGTCGGCGGGATGCCGACGACCGAAACCAGGGTCAGGATTTTGAAAATATCGTTCTGGTCGACATTGATCATGCCTAGGCTGGCGTCGAGCAGGAATTGGATTTTGTCGGAGAGATGCCGCTCGTAATCGCTGAGCGAGGCGACGTCGCGGGCGATGCTCT
>DATGLU010000558.1:0-4345 GCA_035294045.1 Roseiarcus sp.
ATGATCGCCATCGACAACCCGCTCACCGCCCGCGACCAGCCGCGGTCGGCCAGCCGGCCAGCGATCGGCGCGGAAACGGCGCCGGCCGCGCCGGCCAGGGCGAAAAGGCCGATGCCGCGTTGCGAGAGATCGAAGGTCGGACCGGCGAGCTCCAACGGAACCGCCGTCCAGAACAGGCTGAACGCCGCGAACAAGAACGCTTGGTACGCAGCGCGGCGGCGCAGCACCGGCGTTTGCCGGAACAGCGTCCACAGCGAGCCGATCAGCGCGAAATAATGGTGATCGGCATTGGGCTGCCGCGCCGGCAGCAAGGCGCGCATCACCACAGCCAAGGCGGCGATCCCCGCTGCGGAGGCAAAGAACACGGCGCGCCAGCCGAACGCGCTGGCGATCAAGCTGGAGACCGGCCGCGCCAGCATGATGCCGGCCAGCAGCCCGCTCATCACATTGCCGACCATGCGGCCGCGGCTCGCGTCGGGCGCGAGATGCGCGGCGATCGGCACCAGCATTTGCGCCGCAACCGAGAGCAGGCCGATCAGCAGACAAGCGAGAAGGAAGAGCGGGCCGGACGGCGCGACCGCCGCCAGTACGAGCGCTAGCGACGCACAGCCGAGCGTCGTCACGATGAGCCGACGATTCTCGATAAGGTCGCCGAGCGGAACCAGCAAAGCGAGGCCCGCGCAATAGCCGCATTGGTTAAAGGTCACGATCAGGCTCGCGGCCTTGTCGTTGAGGCCGACCGCAGGCGCGATCAGACCGATCAGCGGCTGGGCGTAATAGATATTCGCGGCGAGCAAGCCGCAGGACGCCGCCAGAAGAAAGGTCATCCAGCCTGGCGCGCGCTGCTCTTGATGGAGGGCGCTGGTCTTTTCGAGAACCAAATCGCTCATCGGATCCAATCTTCAAGCCAAAGGCTAGGCAACGAGGCCGCAAGGCTCGGCTGCGACATCTCTCTCAAGGAACGGCGTCTGGATTTCGCTCAGAACAAGCGAAATATCAGCCGCGGGACGATCGCGGCGATCGCCCCTCCGGCTTGAAAACCGTGCCTCTATAGACTGGAAGAGCCGGCGCAGTCTTCACAATCGCGTCAGCCCCCGCCGAAATCAGAAATCGGCGCGATCGGCCGCGGAAACGGCGCCCCATTGATCCGGCGCGCGCCGAATGCAAAAAGCGACGAGAGGACCGCCCATGGCTCCGACGATCGACTTCTGGTTCGATTTCGCAAGCACCTATTCCTACCCCGCGGCGATGCGGGCCGGGGCGCTCGCCGAAGCCGCGGGCGTCGCGCTGAATTGGCGGCCCTTCCTGCTCGGGCCGATCTTCGTCGCGCAAGGCTGGCGCGATTCGCCGTTCAATCTCTATCCGCGCAAGGGACGCTATATGTGGCGGGACCTGGAGCGGATCTGCGTGCGAGAGGGTTTGCCGCTCAAGCGGCCGGACGCCTTTCCGCAAAACTCGCTGCTCGCCGCGCGCTGCACGCTGGCGCTTGGCGCCGCCGACCGGCCGGCTTTCGTGCGGGCGGTCTTTGCCGCCGAATTCGCCGAGGGCGGGCGGATCGACCAGCCGGCGACACTGGCGGCCCTTCTCGCCGAAAAAGGGCTGCCGCAAAGCGCGCTCGGCGAAGCGTCGAGCGATCGCATCAAGCAGGCGTTGCGCGCCGAGACGGAGGAAGCGCAGCGCCGCGACCTGTTCGGCGCGCCGAGCTTTCTGACGCAGGACGGCGAGCTGTTCTGGGGCAATGACCGCCTCGAAGAGGCGATCGCCTGGGCCGCCGCGCATTAAGCCCGCCAATCGCTCGGCTTGATCAGCCTTCGCTTCGAAGACAAAGATAGGCCAATTCGCTCGGCAGGCTCCGCCGGCCGCGAGGGGAGCGCGAAAGCCATGTCGCCATCCGAGGCTTCATCGTCGAAAATCGGCGCGGCGCTGCGCGCGACCGCCGGCAATTTCCTCGAAATGTTCGACTTCTTCCTGTTCGGCATTTATGCGGCGCCGATCGGCAAGGCGTTTTTCGCCACCGGCAGCGAATTCACCGACACGTCGATCGCCTTTGTCGTCTTTTGGGCCGGCGCGTTGATGCGCCCGCTCGGCGCGATCTATCTCGGCGCCTATGTCGATAGCGTCGGGCGCCGCAAGGGCCTGATCGCGACCTTGTCGATCATGGCGGTCGGCACGATCATCATCGCCGTCACGCCGAGCTATGCGGCGATCGGCCTCGCCGCTCCGATCATTGTGGTGATCGGCCGCCTGCTGCAGGGTTTCTCGGCCGGCGTCGAGCTTGGCGGCGTTTCCGTCTATCTCGCGGAAATCGCCAAGCCCGGCGCAAAAGGGTTCGTCACCTCGTTCCAATCGGCGAGCCAGCAAGCGGCCGTCTTCGTGGCTGCGCTGATCGGCTATGCGGTCAATCATCTCCTTGCGCCGGCCGACATTCTCGCCTGGGGCTGGCGCATTCCTTTCGCGATCGGCTGCCTGATCGTGCCGATGATTTTCGCGCTGCGGCGCTCACTGCAGGAGACGCCGGAATTTCTCGCCCGGAAGCGCCACCCGGCGCCGGCGGAAATCTATCGCGCCGTCGCCGCCAATTGGCGGATCGTCGCGCTTGGCATGCTGATGGTGATGCTGACGACCGTGATGTTCTATTTCATCACCGTCTACACGCCGGATTTCGGCAAGGCCCTGCATCTGTCGGCGAGCGACGCCTTGCTGATCACGCTCTTGGTCGCCGCCGCCAATTTCTGTTGGCTGCCGGTCGGCGGCGCTCTTTCCGATCGGGTTGGGCGCGCGCCGGTACTGCTCGGCGTCGCCGCTCTGGTCCTTGTTTCGGCTTTTCCCGCATTGCGCTGGCTCGCCGCCGGGCCGGGTTTCGGCAAGCTGCTGACGATCGAAATGCTGTTTGCTCTATGCTTCGGCCTCTACAACGGCGCGATGGTGGCGGCGCTGACGGAAGTCGTACCGGCCGACGTGCGCGCTTCATGCTTTGCGCTGGCCTATTCTCTCGCTACCGCGCTCTTCGGCACGGCGACGCCGTTCGTCTCGAAAATGCTGATCCGGAATTTCGGCGGCGCCGCGCCAGCGCTTTGGCTGATGCTGGCGGCGGCCTGCGCGTTCGCGGCGGTCGCGGCGCTTTACCGGCGCGCCGTCGCCGTCCCCGTCCGCGCGTGATCCCGACGATGGACTCGCCGCCCGAAGGCGGCTAGCGATAGGACGCTCGACCTTGGGGGGACGCGCATGCGCTTCGAGATTTCCGGCACGATCATGCAAACCGTTGCGATCGACCTTTCGCCCGGCGAGACGATCTACAGCCAGACCAATACGATGGCCTGGATGAACGACGCCGTTCAGATGGACACCCATACAGGCGGCGGCTTTCTCGCCGGCTTGAAACGCTCGTTCGGCGGCGGCTCGTTCTTCGTCACCGACTTCACCGCGACCGGCAACGGCCATGTCGCGTTCGCGCCGCGCTTTCCCGGGACGATTTTTCCTGCCCAATTGCAAGCCGGCCAATCGCTGATCTGCCGCAAGGAGACATTCCTCTGCGCACAGAAATCGGTGTCGCTCGAACTCGCTTGGCAGAAGCGCGTCGGCGCCGGCTTTTTCGGCGGCGACGGGTTCATTCTGCAGAAGGTGACCGGGCCAGGCGTGGTCTGGCTCGACCTTTCCGGCGAAGTGGTCGAGCGCGACCTCGCCCCGGGCGAGCGGCTTTTGGTCCATGCCGGCCATGTCGGCGTGTTCGAGCCGAGCGTCGGCTTCGACGTCCAGATGGTGCGCGGCTTCAAGAACATCCTGTTCGGCGGCGAAGGCCTGTTCCTCGCCACCTTGACCGGTCCCGGCCATATTTGGCTGCAAAGCATGCCGATCATCAATCTTGCCGAGGAGATCGGCCGCTACCTTCCGCAAAATGCCGGCGAGAGCACAGCCTCCAGCATCGGCGGCGTGGCGGCGACCGGCGCGGCGATCGGCGTCGCCGGCGGTCTGCTTGGGAGCTTGCTGGGAGGCGGAGACAGTAAGACCTGACACGCGCCAGCGTTGAGCGCGGGATCGTTTTCACCGCATACGGCGCGCATGGACGCCAGCACCATCAAGCGGTAAAATTGCCGAATGGTCGCAAAAAACTCGCTCTACGATCGAGATTTCTACGCTTGGAGCCAGAAACAAGCCGCGCTCTTGCGGGCCGGCAAGCTCCAACAGGCCGACATTGAACATATCGCCGAGGAAATCGAGAGCATGGGCAAGACCGAAAAGCGCGAGCTGATCAGCCGCCTCACGGTCTTGCTGCTTCACCTCCTCAAATGGCGCTTCCAGCCGGCCAAGCGCGCCGCAAGCTGGGAGGCGAGCGTCAAAGTCCAGC
>DATGLU010000559.1:0-2207 GCA_035294045.1 Roseiarcus sp.
CCGTACAGTTCGGCGGCGCCTAATTCCAGGTGTAGGTCGCGCTCGCCCCAACGGTGGCGTCGGCGTTACGGTTCGTCGGCGAGAGCGATGCGCCGGCCGAGACGCGCCAGCGACCGTCTTCAGTCGTATAGCCCGCGCCCAAGGCGAGCGCCGCCTGGCCTGTATGCAAGCCGATCGCCGCGCCAGTTGAGAACTTTCCTGGCCGATCGTCATAGCGGATCATGCCCAATGCGGCCGCTTCAGCAATTCCCGCATTGGCCGCCTTCGCGTTCTCGCTGATCTGAGTTTCCAGGTTGGCGACGCTTTGACCCAGCGAGGCGCCGAGCGCCGCATTGAGTTGGGTCACGTTCACCGCGTCGGTCCCCGCCGTGCCGGCGGCGACATTGGTGATCTGCCGCTCGGCGCCGGGCGCGCCGACAGAAACCGTATTGGCTCTTGTCGCCGTCGAGCCGACGCCAATGGCGACCGAATTGGCCGCCGGCGCCCTGGCGTTGGCGCCGAAGGCCGAGGCGTTAAGGCCGGAGGCGGCGCTATTGGCGCCATAGGCCGAGGTCAGATTGGCTGACGCGGCGCTGAAAACGCCCGTCGCGGTGGAAGAGTTGCCGGAGGCGGTTGAGAGCGCGCCCAGAGCAACGCCGAAACCACCTGAGGCATTGCTTTTATAGCCATAGGCCGCGCCCGAGGAGCCCGACGCGACGCTGGCCGTGCCGGTTGCGGTCGCATAGCTGGCGGAGGCCGTGCTGAGATAGCCCAGCGCCGTGGCGCCCGTCCCTGAAGCGTAGCTGTTGGCGCCGAGCGCCGAGGCTGCATTGCCTGAGGCAGCGCCGCCATAGCCGACCGCGGTGGCCGCTATGCCGGAGGCGGCGCTCGCGCCGCCGAGCGCCGTCGCCGAATTGCCCGAGGCGCTGCTGCCCTCGCCAAAGGCCGAGCTGAAGTCGCTTGAAGCCTGGCTGTTCGCGCCTATGGCGCTCGAAAGGTTGCCCGTGGCGGAGCTATACGCGCCCAGGGCTGTGGATTTAAAGCCCGTGCCCTGGGAGGCCGTGCCGACGGCGATCGCGTCGCCGCCGATTGCCGTGGCGCTCACCGGTATCGCGGCGCCGTCCACGGTTCCCGAATCGGCGCCGATGGCGATATTGCCGCCAGCGCCGGAAATCGCGCCGGCAACCGCTCCAGCGCCGGTTGCGATGTCGCCGACAGAATTGGCCGCGGCGAGGTAACCGGCAGCTATTGAGCTGACGCCGCTGGCGGTGCTGATCGCGCCGAAAGCCGCCGCATTCGAGCCCGACGCCTGGGCTTGACTGCCCATGGCCGTTGCGTTCTGCCCCGAAACGAACGCAAAATTGCCGACCGCGACGCCCTCAGCCGCGGCGGCGGCGGATTGCGCGTGATTGCCGATCGCCACGGAAGTGTCGCCGGACGCGATCGAATTCCATCCAAAGGCCGAGCTGGCGGCGCCCGACGCAGCGGTCGCGTCGCCGACCGCGGTGCTCTGGGTACTCGGGGCGGCGGAGCCGTTTCCGACCGCCAAGCTATTCGTACCGGTGGCCGTGCCGCCGGCGACCGACTGCGCATAAGCGGCGGCGGCGCCAAAAAGGAGCGACCCGACTTGCGGTCCCAGGGCGAAGGCGGCCAAGGCCGCGCATAACAGAAGACGCCTGCTCACGCTTTTCCCCTCCGAGTCGGCGAGCCCTCAGGAGGAAGTAGAACATTCGCGCGAACCGTTCTTTGCGGCCGCGGAAATGGCGTTGGTCAATTTAGGAAATCCGGCCGACCGGGCGCCGGTCAGGGCTTCGACCCAGCTCAGCCTCTCGCGCGCCTCTGCCGCCTAAGACGGAGCTTGACAGAGATCATCATCTGTTCTTTGTAGAATTAGGCGTATGTATGCTTACGGCTATCGCCTCTTCCCTGATCCCCACGGACACAAAGTCCGTCCACTGTGTAGAATGGGCGTCCCAGGACATTCCTATCGGCGAAGACCATGCGCAAAATCGTGTTCTCGACCGATGGGCTGCCGCCGCGATCAAGAATCGACGCCGTCCATGAATTCCTGGGCTCGATGAGCGAAAAAGTACGCGTGCGCCAAGCCGCGCCGGACTTCGACGCCCGCGCGCTGATCGGCCAGTTCGCGGGCTTGAGCCTATACGTCGCGAGGAATTCTCTCTCATCCATGGAATGCCGCGGCCAAGGCAGCCTGTCGGGCCATATTT
>DATGLU010000560.1:0-2461 GCA_035294045.1 Roseiarcus sp.
TGCCGCCGTCATTGACGAGATCGTCGGCGACCGACTGGATGAAGCAGGCATGCGGCTGGGGATGCTCGTAGGCCGATTTGGACTTTACGAGCTTGCCGGTCTCGTGATCGACGTAGAAATGGCCCTGGCCCGGTCCGTCTATGCCATAGGCCCAGTTGAGGCCGGTATTGAACCATTGCGGCGAATTGGGCGCCGCCATCTGCTTGGCCAGCATGAAGCGCATCTCGTCGAAAAAGGCGCGCGCGTCCTCCTCCGAATCGAAATAGCCGCCCTTCCAGCCCCAATAGGTCCAGGCGCCGGCGAGCCGGTCGAAGACCTGACGGGCGGAGGTTTCGCCGCCGAAACGCTCCGCCTTTGGCAAGGCTTCGAGCGCCTCGTCGTCCGGGACCGAGCGCCACAGGAAAGACGGGACGGCATTCTCCTCGACGCGCTTCAAGCGCGCCGGCACGCCCGCCTTGCGGAAATATTTCTGCGCCAGCACGTCGGCCGCGACCTGGCTCCAATCGGCGGGGACTTCGATATTGGGCGCGGAAAAGACCACCGAGCCGTCCGGATTGCGGATCTCGCTCTTGGTTCTTTGGAATTCGATCAAGGCGTAAGGAGAAGAATCCGCCTTGGTGTATCGCCGTTCAATCCGCATTTTCGCCTTCCCCAGTTTTAAAGCGGACGCATATCCGCCCTGGCCGCTTCGCGGCTCCTGATCTCGTTCGACCGGCCCCGATTTCACCGCGCGGCGCCTCACGCCCCCGACGACGCGCTTGTCGCGCTCCGCCTTAAAATTCGGCTCGGCGCGAAGGCGGCGGCGGCACGCTTCGAAGCGGCCTTTCCAAGCTGCGCCGCCCTTTGAAATCAGGGCTTTTTCTGACGCAATCGGAAGGGCTGTTCGGACGGTTCGCCGACGTTTGTGACACTACGCTTTTATGAAGACGCCGTCAAGAACTAGTGGCAAAAGCCATTCTCGGCCACAACATGTTGTGAAAAACATGGATAACGGTAGGTAAACGCCCCACCGTCATTGACAGGATCGGCCGAGTCGGCGCGCGGCCGCAAGCGGCAATTTTGCAATAGTCCCGCTATCCACGCTTGCCGGCTCCAGGTCATTCCCGCGGAAGCGCGCGAAAGCGGGAATCCAGAGCAGCTCGTCCTGCAAGCCTCGCGGCTCCCTGGATTCCCGCTTGCGCGGGAATGACATGGAGAAGCAGCAAGCCCACAATTTCCGCCGCTGGACAGGCGCTGGCCGGCCGTTCATATACCCTCGCGAAGCGCAACGGCCTTTTCCACGCCGGCCAGCTAGGCGGAGCCAAATGAAAAATTTCCTCCTGAAATTCTTCACCTGGTGGAGCGGCGCGACGCTGAACACGCTGTTTTACACGCGCCGCCACGGCGAGCTCGTCGGCCAGGACGAATTCGGCAATTCCTATTATCGCACGCGCGGCGGCGCCAAGGATCCGGCGCTCGGGATTGAGCGGCGCTGGGTCGTCTATAACGGCAAGTCGGAGGCCTCGACCGTTCCCCCCGGCTGGAACGGCTGGCTGCATCACACGGTCGATACGCCGCCCACCCAGGAGGACTACAAGCCGCGCGAATGGGAGCGGCCGCACCAGCCCAATCTCACCGGCACGCCGCGCGCCTACCGGCCGTCCGGCTCGACTTTGCTCAACGAGCCGCGCCAGCCGACCGGCGGCGACTACGAAGCCTGGTCGCCCGGCGGCTGAACGCGCTTGGCCCAAAAGCCTCCTTTATTGCGCCGTCATTGCGAGCGAAGCGAAGCAATCCACGCGAAGGGCTTCGCCCGATGAATGGATTGCGGCGTTGCGCTCGCAAAGATGCGGGGGCTCAGCCTACGCCGGTCGCAGATCGACACATTTTGCGGAAGACGCGCAGACGATGAAGGCCTTTCAAACGCGCGGCGTTCTCCTTGCCCTATGCTTCGCGCTTCTCGGCGCCGGACCCGCGGCGGCCGACAAGATCAAGAATCCAACCGCCGTCTTCGCCGGGCTCGACAAAATCACCGGCCGGATCATCACGTTCGAGGTGGCGATCGACGAGACCGTGCAATTCGGCTCGCTGCAGATCACTCCGCGGGTCTGCTACAGCCGGCCGCCGACCGAAGCGCCGCAGACCGACGTTTTCGCCGAGGTCGACGATGTCGGCGACAGCAACCACTATAAGCGCATCTTCACCGGCTGGATGTTCGCAGCGAGTCCCGGCCTGCACGGAATCGAGCACCCCGTCTACGATATCTGGCTGATCGACTGCAAAGGCGGCAAGGACATCATCCATACGGCGCCGGAAGAAGTCTCCGCGCCGGACGATTCGACGCTCGACGCCTCGCCGTCCGGCGGGCCGCCGGGCGCGACCGAGCCGCAGCCGAGCCAGCAGCCGCCGAAGAAGCGCAAAGTCGTCAAGCCCGCTGAGGCGGCTGTTCCGCAGCCGGCCGGCGTCAACCCCAATCAGCTCC
>DATGLU010000561.1:0-4223 GCA_035294045.1 Roseiarcus sp.
GATCCCGCCGCGGCGCTGGCTCAGCGGCTGATCGCGGCGCGCCCCGCCACGCCCGCGCGGCTTCTCATCGGCGAGGATCGGCTGAGCGCCAATCCGAAGCTGAACAATTGCGTTAAGGGCTGGCGAGCGGCGAAGCATGACTGGATCATCTTCGCCGATTCCAATGTCATGATGCCCAAAGACTATATTCAACGCCTGATGGCGCGCTGGCGTCCCAAAACCGGCCTGGTCTCGGCCCCCCCGATCGGTTCGGCGCCCGCCACGTTCGCGGCGGACGTGGAATGCGCCTTTCTCAACACCTACCAGGCGCGCTGGCAATATGCGGGCGAGAGCCTGGGCTTCGGCTTCGCGCAAGGCAAGACCATGCTCTGGCGGCGCGATATTCTCGAAGCGGCCGGCGGCGTCCAGGCGCTTGGCGCCGAGATCGCCGAGGACGCCGCGGCGACGAAGCTGGTCCATCGCGCCGGCCTCTCCGCCCATATCGTCGACGGCTCGTTCGCCCAGCCGCTCGGGGCGCGGACTTGGCGCGAGGTCTGGCTGCGCCAGGTGCGCTGGGCGAGGCTGAGACGGGCGACCTTCCCCTGGCATTTTGCGCCGGAACTGCTGACGACGAGCCTGTTCGCGATCGGCGCGGCCTTTCTCGGCGCGCCGGCGCTGGATTGGCGGCCGTGGCCGGCGGCGTTCGGGGCGGCGGCGATCTGGTACAGCGCGGAAGCCATGCTCGCCGCCATCGCCGGTTGGCCTTTGCGCCTCTCTTCGCCGCTTGCCTGGATCGTCCGGGATTTGGCGCTTCCTGCGGTGTTCGTCCAGGCCTGGACCAGCGACGAGTTCACCTGGCGAGGCAACGAAATGACGGTGGCCGAGGACGACGAGGCGATCGGCGCCGCCCGATAGCGCTCAGCGCGCGACGCGGCTGACCCTGGCGATCGCCTGCTCCCCGCTCGACGCGCTCGACGGGGACCGTCTCCAGCCCCGGCTGGCCTCAATATTGCTGAGGAACTGCCGGGCGCTTTCCGTCCAGGTAAATTGCAGCGATCGGGCATGGGCGAGCGCCCGCGGGATGGTTAGAGCCTCAAGGCAAGCAAGACGCAAATCCTCGCAAAGCGCGCCGGCGCCGCTCTCGCCGATCACGTCGAGCGGGCCGGGGACCGGAAAAGCGGCGACCGGCAAGCCGCTCGCCAAGGCCTCGAGCAGCACGATGCCGAACGTATCGGTGCGGCTCGGAAAAACGAAGACATCGGCGCTGGCGTAGATTTCCGCCAATTCTTCGCCCGATCGGGCGCCAAGAAAATGGGCATGCGGATAGGCGCTTTGCAGGCCCGATCGGGCCGGGCCGTCGCCGACAATGACGAGCGAGCCGGGAAGCGAAAGCCGCAACAAAGCCGGCAAGTTCTTTTCAACGGCAATGCGCCCAACGTAAAGAAAGATCGGCCGCGGCAAGTCGAGAGCGCGGCTGGCGCGCGGATGAAAGAGAGCGTGGTCGACGCCGCGCGACCAGACGCAGACCCGGGCGAAGCGCCGTTTGACAAGCTCGTCCCGCATGCTCGGCGTCGGCGCCATGAGCGCGGCGGCGGGGGCGTGAAATCGGCGCAGCAGCGCATAGGCGACGCTTTCGGGAATCGGCGCGCGCGCCCGTATATATTCGGGAAAGCGCGTGTGGTAGCTGGTCGTGAAAGACCGCCCTTTTTCCCGGCAATAGAGCCGCGTAGCGAGGCCGATCGGCCCTTCCGTCGCAATATGGACGTGGTCCGGCGCGCTTCGTTCGATGCGGCGGCCGACAGCGCGCGGAAAAGCGATCGCCAATCGCACGTCCGGATAGGTCGGCAGGGGCAGGCTGGGAAAGCCTTGCGGGGTCAAGAACTCGCAATCGGCGCCGAGCGCGCGAGCCGCGGCGGCCATCCGCTCCAGCGAATGGACGACGCCGTTGACCTGGGGCCGCCAGGCGTCGGTGGCGATGACGATTCGCATCAGGCCGCGGCCTTCGCCTCGGCCGTCTCATTGCGATCGGGCGCAGCGTCGCGCGACCCCCAGCAAAGGATTTCGATCCCGCCGTCCTCGCGTTCGACGGCGACCGTGCAGGATTCGACGAAATCGCCGGTATTCACGTAGGTCAGGCCGTCGATCTCGCGGAGCGCCGCATGATGAATGTGGCCGCAAATGACGCCGTCGGCGCCGCGTCGTCTGGCTTCCGCCGCAAGCTCGCGCTCGAACGCGCCGATGAAATTGACGGCGTTCTTCACTTTCAGCTTGGCCCAGGCGGAGAAGGACCAGTAGCCGAAGCCGAGCAGGCGGCGAAACTGGTTGAAGCGCGTGTTGAGGAAAATCGCGGCGTCGTAGGCCCAATCGCCCAAAAGGGCGAGCCATTTGGCGTGGCGGACAACCACATCGAATTCGTCGCCATGGGTCACCCAATAGCGCCGGCCGTCCGCCGCGACATGGATGGCGTTGCGCCGAATTTCGATGCCGCCAAAGCTCAGGCCGAAGAATTGCCGGGCGAATTCGTCGTGATTGCCCGGAATGAAAATCATATGCGCGCCGCCGCGTACTTTGCGCAGCAGCTTCTGCACGACGTCGTTATGACTCTGCGGCCAATACCAGCCGCCGCGCAGCCGCCATCCGTCGATAATGTCGCCGACCAGATAGAACGTCTCGGCGTCGTTGTGACGCAAAAAGTCGAGCAGCAAATCCGCCTGGCAGCTTTTCGTCCCCAAGTGAAGATCGGAGATGAAAATGGCGCGATGCCGGGCGTTGGCGATCGAATCCCGTTTGGCCAAGAGCGCCTCGCTTCGCCGCGCCGGCTGGGCGGCTTTTGCTCCCTTTGGACAGAGTCGCGTGTCGATCGGATGACAATGACGCAAACGCCGCTGGAGCGTTCGAACGGAATGGTCGTCAAGCGAATAGGATCGGACCCTCGTCAGCGGCGGCGCTCGCTTCTCATAACGCCGCGTCGTGGCGTCACCGATTCGTCACGCGACTCCGCTAGCGCTTCGAGCGCCATAGGAGAGATCATGCGGCATGCAACGCGACTCGCGCGGCGCGCCACCGCCGCCGGACTCGGCGCGGCGCTTCATCGCCATAGACCGCTATCGCGCGCCGGGATTTTGGAGCGCTTGTTCACGATCGCCTTCCGAGACTTGGTCTATGCGCAAATCTGGGAGGATCCGGTCGTCGACCTTGCGGCGCTGAATCTCGGACCGCGCGATCGCGTCATCGCCATCGCTTCGGGCGGCTGCAACGTTCTGTCTTATTTGACCGCCGATCCCGCCGAGATCGTGGCCGTCGACCTCAACGGCGCTCATATCGCGCTCGGTCAGTTGAAACGTTGCGCCCTGCGATTCCTGCCAAATTACCAAGCCTTCCGCCTCTTTTTCGCCGAAGCTTCGTCGCGCGAGAACGTTGCGGCTTACGACGCGCTGCTGCGCGACAGGCTCGACGCGACCAGCCGCGCCTATTGGGACAGCCGCAACGCGTTCGGTCGGCGGAGAATTGAGCTCTTCAGTCGCAACCTTTACCGCTTCGGCCTTCTCGGACGGTTCATCGGCTGGGGTCATATCCTGGCGCGCCTGCACGGCGTCGACCCGGCTTGGATTCTGGCGGCGAAAACGCAAGCCGAGCAGCGCGAAATTTTCGAGCGCTGGCTCGCTCCGCTGTTCGAGCGCAGATGGATAAGCTGGCTGCTGCGTCAGCCGGCCTCGCTTTACGGGCTCGGCATACCGCCGGCGCAATATCGCGCGCTGGCGATCGACGCGTCGGAGGCGATCGGCGCGGTGCTGCGCCGCCGGCTTGAACGGCTCGCCTGCGACTTTGACCTGAGATCGAACTACTTCGCCTGGCAGGCTTTCGGCCGGCGCTACGCAAGCGGCCCCGACGCGTCGCTGCCGCCTTATCTGCAGCGCGAGCATTTCGCCGCGTTGCGCGCGCGAACGGATAAGGTCGCCTTTCGCCAGATCTCGATTGCGGCAGCCCTGCGCGACAGTTCCGCGCATGCCTTTGACGCCTATGTCCTGCTCGATGCGCAGGATTGGATGAGCGACGGCGAGCTCGACGCGCTCTGGGCGCAAATAACGCGGACCGCCAGGCCTGGCGCGCGCGTCATTTTCCGGACCGCAGGCGAGGGGCCGCTTCTGCCCGGCCGCGTCTCGACGGAGACGCTCCGCGCCTGGCGCTACTGCGAGGAAAGAAGTCAAGCGCTCGGCGCGGCGGACCGCTCCGCGATCTACGGC
>DATGLU010000562.1:0-2668 GCA_035294045.1 Roseiarcus sp.
AAGCTGAACCAGGCGAAGACGTTCTATGGAGTCATCGCGCTTGCGACATTGATCGGCGTCGCGCTGAATTTCACGCCGATCAACCCGATCACCGCGCTGTACTGGAGCGCGATCGTCAACGGCGTCGCGGCCGTTCCGATCATGGTGTTGATGATGCTCATGGCGCGCAATCCGGAGGTCATGGGCAAGGAGACGATCCGGATCGGACTGCTGGCTCTGGGATGGATCGCCACCGGCCTGATGGGGGTCATCGCCGTTGCGATGATCGCCATGCTGGTCGCCTGAGCCTTCGCTAATCACGGACGGTTTTCGTACGATCGGCGATCACCCTGACCTTTGAGGGTTGTTCCGCCCGCAATTTCACAGTCCAAAAGGAACTTTGCCGCAGCTTCGCCGTTGTCGGACGCCATTGCGCTCCTCGCATGGTCTTTCGGAGACGTTTTCATGGGCCGCGCTCTTCTCCTCTGGCTTCTCGGCGTGCCGATTCCGATCATCATCTTGATCGCCTTTCTGTACCATTGAGCGAGCAAGCCTATGGCCACCGACATTCTCGACAGAAGCGCCGCGCCGGCGGCGAAAAGCGCCGCGCCGGCGCTCGAATCCCGCCGCTCGGCAGTGGCGTTCAGCGCGATCTTCGCCGGCGCTCTCGCCATGGCCGCGTCCGCTCTCGTGCTCGCTTTTGTCGGCGCGGGAATGGGTCTCGCCATCGCGACGCCATGGAGCGGCGCCGCCGCCGCGGCGACGAAATTCGCCACCTCCACGGCGATCGGGCTCATCATTATCGAATGGCTGTCGGCCGCGATCGGCGGCTATGTCGCCGGCCGCATGCGCGTCAAATGGGCGAGCGTCCATGACGAGCAGGTCTTCTTCGAGGACACCGCGCATGGCTTTCTCGCTTGGAGCGTCGCCACGCTTTTCGCCGCCTGGCTGTTCGCCGGCGCTTTCGCCTCGGCGCTGAGCGGCGGCGCGCATGCTCTCTCCAGCGCCGCAACGAATTCGGGCCATGGCGCAACGACGGCGACCGCTGAGAGCGCGTCGCCTTTGACCGGACAAGTCGATTACTGGACGGACGAATTGCTGCGCGCGCCGCAAGGCGCGGCCGCCAATTCGAGCGCCGGCGACGCGCGGGGCGAGATCGACCGCATTCTGGGCCGCGGCCTGACCGGCGATATTCCGCAAGCCGACCGCGACTATGCCGCGCAGCTCGTCGCCGCGAAAGCCGGAATCGATGCGGGCGAGGCGAAGAAGCGCGTCGACGCGGTCGTCCAACAGATCGGCGAGGCGAAGCATTCGGCGACCGCGCTCGCTGATTCAACCCGCAAAGTCGCCGCGGCCACCTCGATGATGACCGCGCTCGCGCTCGCCATCGGGGCTTTCATCGCCAGCGCCGCGGCGGCGCTCGGCGGCTGGCGGCGCGACGAATGACGGCGCCGCGCCGGCCCCGCGGCGCGGAACTCGCCTCATAGCGTGGCGTTGACTGGCGGCGGCTCGCGATCCGGCGAGATGCCGCGAAGCTTCCTCTGTACGGAAAGGGCGAGGCCATGGGCCTTTTTTCGAAAGACATCCAGAACCTGAACGACCTCTTCATCCACCAGCTTCAGGACATCTTCTATGCTGAAAAGCAGATCGTGAAGAATCTGCCGACGATGATCGACAAGGCGACGAGCCCCGGCTTGAAGCAGGGCCTTTCCAGCCATCTTCGCGAGACCGAGGAGCATGTGGAGCGCCTGCGGCAAGTGTTCGAAATGAACGAAGCGAAGGAGAAGGCCGTCGATTGCCCGGCCATTGACGGCATTATCGAAGAGGCGAACGACGTGATCAGCGAAGCGGCCGGCGAAGAGGTCCGGGATGCGGCGCTGACGGCGGCGGCGCAAGCCGTCGAGCATTACGAAATTTCGCGCTACGGCACGCTGGTCGCCTGGGCGAAAATGCTCGGCCGGGACGATTGCGCCTCCCTTCTTGAAGAGACCCTGAAGGAAGAGAAAGCCGCCGACAAGAAACTCACTCAATTGGCCACAGACCAGATCAATCTGCGCGCGGCCTGAGCCTTTAAGCCGCGCCCGAAACTCGGCGGGCCTTCATTCCCGCTCCCGTTCGGCGCCGAACGGAACTTCGGCGCCATTCGAACGTTCATGTGGCGACATTCGGGTCGAATTGGGTCGAAACGAAAGGGGCCGCGACTCGCCGCAGGGCGAGCCGAAGCAGGAGGAGGCGATCCATGGAGCAGATTTTCGGCCTTGTCGGAAGCGGCAGCCTTTTTCTGTCCTACTGCGCTTACTTCGAGGCGCGCGATGCGCTGCAATCCGCGTCTTCTCTTCACATCTCTCCCCAGCGGGCTAAGATGGGCGGGTTGGCTGCGGCCGGGATCACGCTGGCCGTCGGCTGGTTCATCTGTCTCGCGCTGGTCCGGGGCGGGGCCTTATACGATCCCAGCGCCTTTTGATTTTGCTGAAGGATAAAATGCGATCGACGCATGCGCGCTTCGCGCAAGGGGAATACGGCCCGGAACTCGTCCGTTTGATGAGCGACGCTTTGGAGAGCGCCTGGCTGCAGGCGCAGGGCGCCGTCCGCGACGCGGAGCTTGGCCGCCTCGTCATGGCGAGCGCGATCATCGAGCAGGTCGATCGGGGCGTCACGGCTCATGAAGAACTCGTCGCCACGGCGCGGA
>DATGLU010000563.1:0-4348 GCA_035294045.1 Roseiarcus sp.
CACTTTGCCGAGGCCCGTGCCGCCATAAGCCTCCGGGATGGTCAGGCCGAACACGCCCATTTCCGCCAGGCGGCGGATCACGTCGAGCGGAATATAGGCGTTGTCGCGGTGCCATTTTTGCGCGAGCGGCGCGATTTCTGCTTCGGCGAAGAGCCGCATCTCGGCGCGGATCGCATCGAGCGTGTCGTCGAGACCGGGATCGCCGAAGGTCGCGGAATGCGCCGCCGCGAGGAGGTCGGCCAAGGCGCGGCGATTGGCCGGGTTATTTCCTTCGATCAAAGCCGCCGCCGCGCCATCGCGCCGCGCTGCGATCTGCTGCGCGCCAAGCCCGAAATCGCCCGGGCGCACGATCTCGCCCTGGCTCATCGGAATTCCGCCGAAAATCTGGGCGAGGAACTCGCCGAGGCCGATCGCCGTCAGCAGCGCCTCGGCCGGGCCGAAGCGCTGTTCGCGTCGCATGCGGCGGGCGTAGGCAATCATTTCGCGCGCCGCGCTCACATAGGTCGCCAGCCAGGCGAGCCCATGGGCCGCGCGCTGCTCGCGCTCGATCAGGGCGGGGCTGAGGCGTCCGCCGTCGCTGACCCGCGTCCGGACAGTGGCGACGGCGTCAGCGAGCAGCGCTTCGATCGAGGCGAAAGCCTGGTTGGCGCGGGCCTCGTCGAAGGCGCTCGTCTCGGCGTCGAGACCGGTTGCGGATTCGGCGGAGAGAGTCAGGGCGCGCGCTCCTGAGCCGACGGCATGATGTTGCGCTGCAGCATGCACCGTCGCGTCGCCTCATGCAATCCCTCGCCGCCGGCTCTGACCGGCCGACGGCGTTTTAGCGTTTGCCGAAGGCGCAAACGGAGGCATGTTCCCTCGCGATACGCCGAAAGCGACAAGAGCCGGCCGGCACGAGGCGAGTCGGCGCCGCCGCAATTGTCGGATTGCTCGGCGTCGATGTCGCGCATTTCTGGCTCACGCTCATCCTGCTCGGCATTGGCTGGAACTTCGGTTTCGTCGGCGCATCGGCGCTCGTGCTCGACTGCCATCGCCCCGAGGAAAAGGCGCGCGTTCAGTCGCTCAACGACTTCGCCGTGTTCGGGACGATGGCGTTTGGCTCCTTCCTGTCGGGCGGCCTGCTGGCGGCCTATAGCTGGAACACCGTCCTATTGCTGTCCTTTGCGCCGCTGGCCTTGGCGATTTTCGCGCTGGCGGCGTCCGCGGCGCGCCATAGGGTCCCGGCCAGGCGTTGAGGGTTTCGGCTGCCCGCAGGCGCTCGGCGCAAAAAAAGTTTCGCGCTCTGTCGATTTTCGTCGAACTCAAACGTCCTTGGTCCGACGGCGCAAAGTCTGGCCGAGCGGCTAGCCGCCGGCGGCGCCGAGCCCCATCGGAGGAGCGTCATGATCGATCACCCGGTCGTCTCGAGAGAGGAATGGCTCGAAGCGCGAAAGGCGCTGCTTTTGAAGGAGAAGGAGGCGACGCGGTTGCGCGATGCGATCAACGCCCAGCGGCTGGCTCTACCCTGGGTCAAGATCGAGAAGCCTTACCGCTTCGCGACGCACTCGGGCGAGAAAAGCCTGGCCGAGCTCTTCGCCGGCCGCACGCAGCTCATTGTCTACCATTTCATGCTTGGCCCCGATTGGCAGGCGGGCTGTCCCGGCTGCTCGTTTCTCGCCGACCATCTCGACGGCGCGCTGCCGCATCTCGAACATCACGACGTGACGCTGATTGCGGTCTCGCGCGCGCCGCTCGCCAAGATCGAGGCGTATAAAAGCCGGATGGGCTGGCGCTTCCCCTGGGTTTCGTCTTTCGGCAGCGATTTCAACGCCGATTACGGCGTCTCGTTCAGCGAGAGCGATCTCGCCAAGGGCGAGGTCTTCTATAATTTCCGCTCGATCAAGTCGGCCCAGGCGAATGACGAGCTGCCGGGCCTTAGCGCCTTCGCCAAGGGCGATGATGGCCAAGTCTATCACACCTATTCGAGCTATGCGCGCGGCCCGGAGGAGCTGATCGGCACGCTGATGATCCTCGATCGCGCGCCCAAAGGCCGCAATGAGCAGAGGACGATGGACTTCGTGCGCCGGCACGACGAATATGAGGAGAAGCCGGCCGCTCATGCCTGTTGCGGGTGTTGAGCGGCGTTTGCCTTAAGCTCGCTCTCATGAAAGGAGGTTGGCGATGGCTGACTCTCACGGGAAATTCGTTTGGTACGAATTGATGACGACCGATATGGCGGCGGCCGAGCCCTTCTATCGCAATGTCGTCGGGTGGAGCGCGCGGCGGGAGGATACGCCAAATACGCCCTATACGATTTTCAGCGCCGGCGCGAACGGCGTCGGCGGCTTGATGCCGTTGCCGAAACCGGCGCGCGATATGGGCGTGCCGCCGCATTGGACCGGCTATATCGCCGTCGACGACGTCGACGCCTATGCAAAGAAAGTCGTCGAGGCGGGCGGCGCGATCCTGATGCCGCCCGCCGATATTCCGAATGTCGGCCGGTTCGCGGTGGCGGCCGATCCGGATGGCGTTGATTTCAATTTGTTCAAGCCACGCGAAGGCGCGGCGCCGCCGCCCGTCGCCCCGGGAACCGTCGGCCATGCCGGCTGGCGCGAGCTCTATGCCGGCAATCTCGACGCCGCCTTCGCGTTTTATTCGAAGCTGTTCGGCTGGACCAAGGGCGAGGCGTTCGATATGGGCGCGATGGGCGTCTACCAGCTCTTCGCCACCGGCGCCGAGCCGGTCGGCGGCATGATGACCAAGCCGCCTTCGCTGCCGCGGCCGTGCTGGACGTACTATTTCAACGTCGCCGGAATCAACGATGCGGCCGGCTGGGTAAAAGCCGGCGGCGGCCAGGTGGTCAACGGTCCGATGCAGGTCCCAGGCGGCTCGTGGATCGTGCAATGCGTCGATCCGCAGGGCGCCATGTTCGCGCTGGTCAGCACGCAAGCCTGACCGGGGCCGCCACACACGGAAAGTACGCGAGGGCCGGCGCCGGCCTTCGTGGGCTGGACAGGCGCGCCCCGCGGCATTGACAGCCGGCGGCGATCGGCCAAAAACGAGCCCGGAGCGGCCGAACATTCCCGCTCCGGTTTTCGTGATGCGGCGCATCGGCAGAATCTTCGGCATTTTTCTCGACGCCTATTGGCGGTTTCTCGCGCAGGACGGTTGGGCGATCGCGAGCTATATCGGCCTGTCGGCGCTGACCTCGATGTTTCCTTTTCTCATCTTCGTCACCGCGGTGGCGGGCTCTTTCGGCGGCCAGAATCTCGCCGAGGAGGCAGCCAAGCTGATTTTCGCGGTCTGGCCGCCGGCCGTCGCCGGTCCGATCGCCGGCGAGGCGCAGAACGTGCTGAGCGAGTCGCGCGTCGGCCTTTTGACGATCGGCGCGGCGCTGGCGCTTTATTTCGCCTCGGGCGCGATCGAGGCGGCGCGGGTCGGCCTCAATCGCGCCTATGGCTGCGTCGAGACGCGGCCCTGGTGGCTGCTCCGTCTGGAATCGATCGGCTTCGTGGTCGTCGCCGCTTTCGGCCTTCTCGCCGTCGCTTTTCTGGTCGTGCTGGGGCCGCTCATTTGGGCGATCACGCTGCGCCATTTGCCGGAATTGGCGCCGCTCCAATTCATCGTCACTTTCATCAGGCTCGGCGCGGCCACCGCCTTGATGGCGGTGACCCTGTTTCTCGCCCATATTCTTTTGCCGCGCGGCCGCCGGCGTCTCATCGATCTTGCGCCCGGCGTGGCGCTGACCTTCACCGCCTGCATCGCGTTCGGCGAGGTGTTCGGCGCCTATCTCTCGGAATATGCCCGCAACTACGTTTCGACCTATGCCGGCCTGGCCTCGGTCATGATCGCCCTGGTCTTCCTCTACACGATGGCCGGCATCTTCATCTATGGCGGCGAGCTTAACGCGGCGATCATGCGGGCGCGGGAGAAGGCGAAGGCGGGCGGCGGCGCGACCCCTCTCCCGAAGGGAGAAGGACAGATGTGACGGGTACGGTCCGGCGTCGCTGTGGACGCCATCCTCCCCCATGGAGCGAAGCGGAACGGGGGAGGGGGACCATGCGAAGCATGGTGGAGGGGGCTCCGGTCTATCAGGATAATCCCCAACCGCCGGCGGTCCCCTCCACCGCGCTGACGCGCGGTCCCCCTCCCCCGCTCGCAGGGGAGGAATAGTACCTCAGGCCCCGATCCGCCTCAGCCATTCCTCCTCGTCGATCGTCTCGACCTCAAGCTCGCGCGCCTTGGCGAGCTTCGAGCCGGCGCCGGGCCCGGCGACGACCAGGTCGGTCTTCTTCGAGATCGAGCCGGACACTTTGGCGCCGAGCCGCTCGGCGGCGGCCTTGGCTTCGTCGCGGGTCATCCTCTCCAGGGA
>DATGLU010000564.1:0-4652 GCA_035294045.1 Roseiarcus sp.
AATAGGGAGGTCATGACGCCGGCGCAGCGTCCGCCTCGCCAGGAGGAGAGAATGGCGGATACGGCCCGGACCGGCGCAGGCGCGCCAGCCATGGA
This sequence comes from Roseiarcus sp., assembly GCA_035294045.1. Taxonomy (GTDB): domain Bacteria; phylum Pseudomonadota; class Alphaproteobacteria; order Rhizobiales; family Beijerinckiaceae; genus Roseiarcus. The sequence continues at coordinate 96 of DATGLU010000564.1, forward strand.
CCGCTTTACGCCGTCGCGCCTGCTCAGGGCGCGCGAGGCGGGCGTATTTTGCGCGCTTTTCGCGCTATGCCTGTTCCTGACCTTCGCAACGTCCGGCTTTTTAACCTCGATCAATCTTTTCAATGTTGGCCGACAGATTTCGCTGCTCGGGATCATGTCTGTCGGCATGACCTTCGTGCTGATTTCAGGAGAGGTCGATCTCTCGGTCGGATCGACCTACGCCTTTGCCGGCCTTACGGCCGGCATGCTGATCGTCGCTGGATGGTCCTTGGCGCCCGCGCTTATCGTCGGCGTCCTTGCCGGCGCCGCGATCGGGCTGATCAATGGACTCCTCTCGACATACGGCCGCTTGCCGTCGTTGATCGCGACGCTCGGCATGCTCAGCATGGCGCGCGGCGCCGCGCTGATCATGACGAACGGCGAGCCGGTGACTGTCAATATCCGCAACGGCGCTGCGCCGGAAGTTCTTGAGAAGTTCGAATTCATGGGACAGGGCTACCTTTTCGGCGTGGTGCCCATGCAGCTCGTTTTTTTCGCCGCGGTCGCGGCGATCGCCTGGGCGGTATTGTCCTATACGAATTTTGGCTTCCGGATATTCGCCGTCGGCGGGAGCGCGAAGGCGGCTCGGGTCTCGGGAATCAATGTCAGCCGCGTGAAAATCTCGGCCTTCATCCTGATGGGCGCGTTGGCGGCTTTCGCGGGAATCCTGAGCGTCGCCTTTCTGCCCAGCGCCCAGGCGGGACGAACCGGCCTTGGCCTTGAGCTCGACGTCATCGCGGCGACGATCGTCGGCGGCGCCTCGCTTTCAGGCGGCGAGGGGACAATCCTCGGGACAATTCTTGGCGTCCTGATCATCGGGGTGATGCGCAACGGCCTCGTTCTGATGGGCGTCTCGCCATTCGTTCAAGAATTCCTCATCGGCCTTGTGATCGTCGTTGCGGTCGGCATCGACAAATGGACAACCCGACGCGTGGCTTGAGGCGTCTCGGAAAATGTTCAAAGGGAGGAGAAAGCGATGAAACTGAAACATGTCATTCTGGCCTTGGCGATCGTCTGCGCGCCGTTTGCGGCTCAAGCGTCCCAGAAGCTCAGCGACTTTCCGCTGGCGGACCGGATCAAGGCGAAGATCGCATCTGGGAAGCCGCTCGACATCTACGTTTCCTACCACGACGTCTCAAACGAATTCGCGCCGTCCATCAAGAAGGGCGTGCAGAAGGCGGCCGCCGACGACAAGGTGGACGCTCAGTTCATCGGCCCGACAGGCGCCAATGCCGACGCTCAGATCAGCGAGATCGAGACGCTGATGGGCAAGATGGACGGCTTGGCGATTTCGTCGGTTTCGAGCGACGCCTTGGCGCCGGTCATCGATCGCGTGCTGAAGGCCGGCATCCCGGTCGTGACCTTCAACACCGACAATCCGAACAGCAAGCGCCTGGCCTTTGCCGGACAGGATCTGGTCCAATCGGGCCGCGAGGCGGGCAAGCTGATGGTGAAAGTCCTCGACGGCAAAGGCAAGGTCCTGATCACGACGCTGGACGCCGCCGCGCAATGGTCGCTCGACCGGGAGAAAGGCGCGCGGGAATCGCTCAAGGAGGCGCCCGGCATTGAGGTGGTCAACACGCTGAATACTGGGACCGACCCGCAAAAGATCTATTCAGCGATCGAGAACGCCATGCTCGCCAATCCCTCGATCACCGGCATTCTTTCGCTCGAATGCTGCTCGACTCCCGCCGCCGGCACATGGGTTCAGCGCAACAACGCCATGGGCAAGGTGAAGGTGGTCGGTTTCGATCTGCTCGATCAGACGGTGCAACTCGTCCAGCAAGGAGACATCCAGGCGACGATCGACCAGGCGCCCGAAAAACAGGGCTTCGAAGCCGTCGACCTGCTGGTCAACTTTCTCCATGGAAAACCGATCGACAATGTCGACACCGGCGTGAAAGTCTACACCAAGGAGAATATCGCCGAAGTCGCCAAGAAATAGAAATGCGCGCGACGACGACCGGCCTCGCGCCGGCCTCGTCGCGGCTTTGCCTTCATGTCTCGCCGCAACGAACCCGATCTCGTCGAAATCGCCGGGGTGACCAAACGGTTTCCCGGCGTGCTCGCGCTTGACCGGGTCTCGATGAGCTTTCGCGCCGGCGAAGTGCACGCCGTTATCGGCGAGAACGGCGCCGGCAAGTCGACGCTGATGAATATTCTGGCTGGCGATTTGCAGCCGAACGACGGCGAAATTCGCATCGACGGCCGGCCGGTTCGCCTCTCGTCGCCGCTCGCCAGCCGCGCCGCGGGCATCGTCGTCGTCTATCAAGAGCTCGCGCTCTGCCCGACTCTGAGCGTCGCCGAAAACATCATGATGTCCGAAGTGGCGTCTCAGTCGGTCGTCGCCTTTACGCCGCGCGCCGAGATGCGACGCCAAGCGCGCCTGGCGCTGTCGCGGCTCGGCATGACTTCGCTCGATCCCGACCGCAAGGTCGGGCGCCTGACCGTCGCCGAGATGCAGCTCGTCGAAATTGCCGGCGCGGTGCGCCAGCGCGCCCGCGTTCTGGTGCTCGATGAGCCCAACTCGGCGCTCTCGACCAGAGAGAGTGAAAGGCTGTTCGATCTCGTCAGGCAGTTGCGCGGCGAAGGCGTGACGATCATCTACGTCTCGCACCGCCTCAAGGAGGTCCTCGACCTCGCAGACCGCATCACAATCATGCGGGACGGCCGCGTCGTGGAGACGCTGGACAATCATGACCTCGCCGAAGACCATCTGATCCGCGCGATGGTCGGGCGCGACCTCGGCGCGGCCAAACGCTGGTCCCTCATGGCGGATTCCCGCGGCGCGGAAATCGTCCTCTCGGCGAAGAATCTGACCGCCGCGGGGCCTGGACGACGTCTCTTTCGATATTCGCGCCGGCGAGATTCTCGGAATCGGCGGCTTACCCGATTCCGGCAAAGACAATCTCGGCGAAGCTCTATTCGGCCTTCGCGATCGCAACGGGCAAGTCTCGGTCGATGGTAAGCCGTTGCTCGCCGGCGATCCGCTCGCCGCGATCCGTTTAGGGCTTTCCTTCGCTCCGGCCGATCGGCGCGGGGCCGGCGGGCTTCTGGCGATGAGCGTCGCCGACAACGTCGTCTCCGCGTCGCTCCCCCGCTTCTCGATCGCCGGCATCCTCAAGCGCGGCGCGATCAAGCGCGAGGCGCGCGCGCAGATCGCGCGGCTCGACGCGCGGATTTCGCGGCTCGGCCAACAACTCGGTTCGCTGTCCGGCGGCAATCAGCAGAAGATCATTTTGGGGCGCGGCCTTGTCGCCCATCCGCGCGTTCTCATTCTGCACGAGCCGACGCGCGGCATCGATGTCGGCGCGAAGGCCGAGATTTACGAAATCTTGCGCGGCATCGCTCGCGAGGGCGTGGCGATCCTGTTGATCTCGTCGGAAATTCCGGAATTGATCATGAACGCCGAGCGCGTCCTCGTCTTGCGCAATGGCCGCATATCTGGCGAGTTGACGCAGTCCGAAATCAACGAGGAGGCCATCCTCGTTCGGGCGATGGCGTCTTGACGGGGCGGGCGATGACGGTTCCGGCAATCACGGTGATCGGAAGCTTCGCAGTCGGGCTGACGATCCGCGCGTCGAAATTGCCGATTTTCGGCGAGACGATGCTCGGCTCGGATTTCGACATGGGCCCGGGAGGCAAGGGCTCCAACCAGGCCGTGGCGACGGCGAGGCTCGGCGCGAAGTCCGCGCTTCTGGCCATTCTTGGTACGGACAAGCTCGCCAGCATCGGCACCGATCTCTATGCCGCCGAAGGCGTGGACGCATCGCTCGTGACGAGCCGAAGCGAGCGCGGCACCGGAGTCGGCTTTATCATTCTCAATCACAAGGGCGAGAATTTCATCATCCTCGATATGGGCGCCAACGAGCTGATGAACGCCGAGGCGGTGGACGCCGGCGAGCGGCGCATTTCCAAGAGCGACGTGGTGATGACCGTGCTCGAAGTGCCGACCGAAGCGGCGGCGCGAGCGATGGAGCTCGGCCGCAAGCATGGCGTCAAGACGGTCCTGAACCCGGCGCCGGCTCGACAACTGCCCGATTCGATTTTCGCCTCGGTCGACTACCTGACGCCGAACGAGAGCGAGCTGCGCATCCTGCTTGGCTTGCCGCCCGATGATCCGCGCTCGTCGCTCGATCTCGCCAAGGCGCTGCGCCGAAAGGGCGCGCGCAACGTGATCGTCACGCTCGGCCGCAGCGGCGCTCTGATCCTCAATGACGAGGTCGAGACCGTCATCCCCGCAATCGAAGTCGCGGCCAGGGATACGACGGGCGCCGGAGACGCGTTCAACGCCGGCTTCGCCGTCGCTTTGGCCGAAGGCCGTGACATCGTTGCGGCGGTGCGTTTCGGCGTCATCTGCGGCGGCCTCGCCTGTACGAAGCTTGGCGTGATCCCGAGCCTTCCCGATCGCGCGACCGCCGACGCGCACTATGCGCAAGCCCTGCAAACCGTATGGAAGGACAAGACGTGAATCGCAACAAGCTGCTCAACGCCGAGCTCGCGCACGCCATCGCTTCG
>DATGLU010000565.1:0-7054 GCA_035294045.1 Roseiarcus sp.
CGAACTCATCAAGAAGTTCAAGCTCTCCGAGGCGCAGGTCAATTATATCCTCGATACGCGCCTGCGCGCCTTGCGCCGGCTCGAAGAGATGGAGCTGAGGCGCGAGCAGACCGAGCTCAAGAAAGAGAAGGCCGATATCGACAAGTTGCTCGCCGACGAAAAGCGGCAATGGCAGACCGTCGCCTACCAAATCCGCGACACCAAGAAAAAGTACGGGGCTGATACTGCGCTCGGCCGTCGGCGGACGAGCTTCGAGGACGCGCCGGACGTCGTCGTCGCCGATCTCGCCGAGGCTTTGGTCGAGCGCGAGCCGGTGACCGTCGTCGTTTCGGAAAAGGGCTGGATACGCGCGCTGAAGGGCCATATCGAGGATCTCTCGACCTTGTCCTTCAAGGGCGACGACAAGCTGAAAGCCTCGTTCCCGGCCGAGACGACGTCGAAAATCCTGGTCGTGGCGACGAACGGCAAAGTGTTCACGCTGGACGCCGCGAAATTGCCGGGCGGGCGCGGCCACGGCGAGCCGATCCGCCTTTTCGCCGATATCGACGAAGGCGCGGATATCGCCTCGGTGCTGCTCTATCGGCCGGGCGCCAAGGCGCTGATCGCGGCGACCGACGGCCGCGGCTTCATCGTCGGCCATGACGACATGCTGTCCTCGACACGCAAGGGCCGCGCCGTGCTCATCGTCGACGCCCCGGCGGAAGCGGCTTTGGTGACGCCGGCGGAGGGCGACCATGTCGCGGCGATCGGCCAGAACCGCAAGATGCTGATCTTCCCGCTTGCGCAAGCGCCGGAAATGGCCCGCGGCAAGGGCGTGCGCCTCCAAAGGTACAAGGACGGCGGCCTTTCCGACGCGCGGGTCTTCGCGCTGAAAGAGGGCCTGACCTGGCGCGATTCCTCCGACCGGGTCTGGACGGTCGAAGCCAAGGAGCTGAAGGACTGGATCGGCAACCGCGCCGAAGCCGGCCGTCTGCCGCCGAAGGGATTTCCGAGGAACAATAAGTTCGGGTGAGACGTACGAACCCTTCTGCCCGCTTCGCGGGGAGAAGGGACGTACGCTACGCCACCACCCGCAGCGCCCTGCCGCCGCTTCGACCGACGACGCGCGCGTAATCCTCGATCGGTTCTGGCCGGCCGACGAGATAGCCCTGCATCTCGTCGCATTTTTCTTGCATCAGGAACGCCATCTGCTCCTTGGTCTCGACCCCCTCGGCGATGACGGCGAGATCGAGGCCATGGGCAAGCCCGATCACCGCCCGGATGATCGCGCCGGCCTGCGAATTGCCGCCCAGGCCGACGATGAAGGAGCGGTCGATCTTGATCTTGTCGAAAGGAAAGGACTGCAGGTACGATAGCGACGAATAGCCGGTGCCGAAATCGTCCATGGCGATGCGCACGCCGAGCGCCTTGATCCGCCGCAGGATCGCGCGCGCCGAGTCGGGATCGTCGATAAGCGCGCTTTCGGTGATTTCGAGCTCCAGCCTATGGCCCGGAAGGCCGGCTTCGATCAGCGCGCTTTGGATCGTCTCGATCAGGTCGGCCTGACGAAACTGCACCGACGAAAGATTGACCGAGACGGTCAGCGGGCGCGGCCACGACGCCGCCTCGCGGCAGGCCTGGCGCAATATCCATTCGCCGATCTGCTTGATGGCGCCGCTCTCCTCGGCGATCGGAATGAACAGGCCAGGCGGAACGAAGCCGCGGCTCGGATGGCGCCAGCGCGCCAAGGCCTCGAAGCCGAATATCTCGCCCGCCATATTCGCTTGCGGCTGGTAATGGACGCGCAATTGCCCCAGCGCGATCGCGGCGTTGAGCTCGTGCCGCAAAGAGCGGCGCTCGCGCAGCTTGGAATCCATCTCGGCTTCGAAGAAGCGCGCGACGCCGCGCCCCTCACGCTTCGCTCGGCCGAGCGCCGCCTCGGCGTTGGCGAGCAATGTCGCGGCGTCGGCGCCGTCGGCCGGCGAAATCGCGACGCCGATGCTGAGGCCGATTTTGAGCCAGACATTTTCAATTTCGATCTCTTCGGCGAAGGCGGCGAAAATCCGTTCCGTCATCGCCATGACCGCGGCAGGCTGACCGCTGTCGCAAATCACGAGATTGAATTCATCGCCGCCGACCCGCGCGATGAACGCCTCGGTCGCCGCTTTCTGCAACCGCCTCGCGACCGCCTGCAGAGCCCCGTCGCCAGTCTTGTAACCCTGGATCTCGTTGATCTCCTTGAATCGATCGAGGTCGATGCAGAGCGCCGCGACGCCACGCTGACCGCCGCGCGCCAGCGCCTCGGCGAGTTGTCGCGCGAAAGCCTCGCGATTGGCGAGCCCAGTCAGCGAGTCGTGCGTGGAAAGATGGGCGATGCGCTCGTCGGCGCGCTTGCGCTCAGTGATGTCGTTGATCACCGTCACCAAATGGGTCGGCGCGCCGGCTTGGTCGAGAATCGGCACGCGCTTCGAAGCGACGAAGCGCACGCCATTGCCAGGCGTCGCGACCTTGTACCCGTCCATAACGACTTCACGGCCGCTTTCCAGCGCCGCGCGGTCGAGATCGGCGAGAAGCGCGCCTTCCTCGCGAGAATAGATTTCGGCCGAGGTCTTGCCGATCAGCTCGGCGCGCGGCAGGCCGATAAACTCCTCCGCGGCGCGATTGACCAGAACCATCCGTCGATCCAGCGCGTCCTTGACGATGATTGGCGCCGGGACGTTTTCAAACACGACGTCGAGGAATTCGCGCGCTCGCCGCGCTTCCGCCTCGGCGCGCTGCGCCTTGGTCACGTCGACGGCGGCGACCAGCCGCGCGTCGCGGCCGTTATAATTCATGACTCGGCTGTAGATAGAGGCGTCGATCTCTCCGCCGTCGGCCTTGACGTGACGCCACACTTCGCCGTCTTGCCGAGGCCTGTCCGGGCTCGCCATATGCGAGCGGACCTTCGCCCTTTCTTCAACCGGCCGGATGTCGAAAATCGACATTTCGAGAAAGCGCTCGCGACTATAGCCGTAGTGCTGGACCGCGGCGTCGTTGACGGCGAGGAACTGCCCCGTCTCATTGTCGAAGAGCCACATCGGGACCGGGTTGGCCTCGAACAGCAGCCGGAACGATTCCTCGCGGCGCTTGAGATCGGTGATGTCCGTCCTGACGCCGATGCTGCCGCCGTCATCGGTGCGGCGTTCGTCGATACGGATCCAGCGGCCATCGCCGAGGCGCATCTCCTCGGTATTTTCCGGCGCGCGATGTCGCTCCAGGCGTCCGGCGAGCCATTGTCCGGTCTCCTCCGGCCGGCCATAATCGATCCATTGCTGCGCGGCCCTGAGCGTCTCTTCAAAGGTGGCGCCGGCCCGCACCGCATCGGCGGCTTGGCCATAAAGCTCGGCGTAACGGCGGTTCCAGAAGACGTGGCGATCCTCGGTGTCGAAGAGCACCAGCCCGACCGACATCAGATTGGCCGCTTCGAGCAGGCGTCGATGCGCGGCTTGCGCCTCGGCCGCCGCGCGCTCGGCGTCCGCCGTCGTTTCCATCAAGGCGGCCTGCGCCTCCTTCAGCGCGCGCTGGGCGCGGACTTGCTCGGTCACCTCTTCATGGGTCGCGACCCAGCCCCCGCCCTCCATCGGCTCGTGGAGGACCGAGAAGATTCGCCCGTCGCGGAATTCGAGCAGCGATTTCGTCGCAACATTGCGCTCGGCGACTTCAAGGCGGCTGCGAATATGGGCTTCGCCATCGTCGCCAGGGTACATGCCTTGCGCGACCCGGTATTTCAGAATGTCGAGAACCGGGGTCCCGCGCGCGGTCAATTCCGGCGGAAGATTAAAAATCCTGGCGTATCGGGCGTTGCAGACGATTAGGCGCTGGTCCGCGTCAAACATGCACAGCGCCTGCGACATGTTGTTGAGCGCGGAATCGAGCTGCGCGTTGCGCTCTCGCAATTGCTCTTGCGCACGCCGCGCCAGCGCCTTTCGCTGCTCCTCGAATTCGGCGGCGCGCCGGGTCATGCGCCGATCGTAGATCGCCGCGGTCAAGGCGACGCCAAGAGCGAGGACGGCGGCGGAGGAGACGACGAGGGCGAGCGAGGTCGGGGCGACGGCGAAAGGATCGGGTTCCCGCGCCGGATCGGGGACCAGAATCAGCCCCGCCATGGCGACGAAATGGAGCGCGAGAATGGCCAGGCTAAGCAGAGCGCCCGCGGACAAGCCGGCGGCCACGCCCCGGCGCCGCGCGACGGTCATGGCGAGCGCGGCGAGAATGACCGACGACCCGATCGAAGCGACGACGTAAGAAGCGATCCAGCTCGGATCGGCCGGGCCTTGCAGCGCCGCCATGCCGATATAGTGCATCGCCGAGGCGCCGCCGCCGATCGCCGCGCCGCCCAGCGCCGCGGCTCGCCGCGAGCGCCGGTAGACGAAAAGACCGAAGCCGCACCAGAAGATCGCCGCCGCAACGACGAGCGACAAAGCGGTGAGCGGAAGATCGAACGCCATTTCCAGCCCGGGCCGGTAGGCGAGAATGGCGATGAAATGGGTCAGCCAAAGGCCGAAAGCGGCCGCCGCCGCCGCGGCGACGAGGCGGAAGGCGCGAAGGCGCCCGGCCGGCCTGGCGCGTTCGAGAAGATGGATCGAGGCGACGCCCGAAAACAGGCAGACCGCCGCCGCCAACGCCAGCAGGCGCCAATCATGGGCGGAGGAGATACAGGCGAAGACGCGCAGCATTAGGCCTGACTGACGAACTTTCCCACAATAAATTGATCTTATTAAAGAGGAAGTTAAGCGCGCGCCCAAACAAGCGGCTGACATTGCGGAAAATACGCCGCGCGGCGGGTCATTTCGGCCCGCGCGCTTGGTTAATCCAATTAAGGTTTCGCGATTCGCTCAGGGGGAGCGTCAGCGCTCGCGGCGGCCGAGGAACGCAAGCCGCTCGAAGAGATGGACGTCCTGTTCGTTCTTGAGCAGCGCGCCATGCAGCGGCGGGATCAGCTTCTTGGGATCGCGCTCGCGCAGGGTTTCGACGGAAATGTCCTCATTGAGCAGGAGCTTGAGCCAATCGAGCAATTCCGAGGTCGAGGGCTTCTTCTTCAAGCCGGGCGCCTCGCGCAGTTCGAAGAAAATCCGCAGCGCCTCGTCGACCAGGCGTTTCTTGACGCCGGGATAATGCGCTTCGACGATTCTCGCCATCGTCTCGTGGTCGGGAAAGCGGATGTAGTGAAAGAAGCAGCGGCGCAGAAACGCGTCGGGCAGCTCCTTCTCGTTGTTCGAGGTGATGACGACGATCGGCCGCTGCGCGGCGCGCACGGTCTCGCCGGTCTCGTAGACGAAAAATTCCATGCGATCGAGTTCGAGCAGCAAGTCGTTGGGAAACTCGATATCGGCCTTGTCGATCTCGTCGATCAGGAGGACAGGCCGCTCGGCATGCGTGAAGGCTTCCCACAGCTTGCCGCGCTTGATGTAGTTGCGGATGTCGGAGACGCGCGGATCGCCGAGCTGCGAATCGCGCAGGCGCGACACCGCGTCGTATTCATAGAGCCCCTGCTGCGCCTTGCTGGTCGATTTGATGTGCCAGGCGATGAGCGGCGCGCCGATCGCCTGCGCGATCTCCTCGGCGAGCAGGGTCTTGCCGGTTCCCGGCTCGCCCTTGATGAGCAAAGGGCGCTCGAGGACGATGGCGGCGTTGACCGCGATCTTCAAATCTTCCGTGGCGATATAGGTCGCGGTCCCTTCGAAACGCATGACGGTTCCTGGTTGAAAACCGGCACCGTATCAGCAGGATTGCGCGCCGCAAAGGCGCGGCGGGAAGCGCGCCGCCTCAGGAATAGGTCGGCTTGGCGGAGACGAAGCCGTAGAAGCTCTTCGCAAAATCTTTGACGCTCAGCGTTCCATAAGGCGGGATCGGGTTGACCTTGCCCCACGAATAGGCGGACACGCTGACATTGTCGCCGGCGATCTGAGGCGCGCTATCGAGCACGATCCAGTGGTTGGGAAAGAACGACTTGTTCGTTTGCTTGGCCACATAGAGCAAATTGTCGTTGATGAACAGAAACACCCAGCGGTAGAGAGCGATCTCGCGTCCGCACTGTTCGATTTCCTTTCGTCCCTTGTTGTAGACGAGATTGGTGTCGTTCTTGACGCCCGAGAAGCCGGATTCGCGAAGCCACTTCGCCAGGCTATGCGGCATGGTGACGCCGGCGACCGTATCGTCGATCGACGAGAAGGTGAGCGTCGTATTCTCCGAATCGCGCAGACTGGCGAGCGCGATCCAATCCACCGGAGCGATTCTGCCGGCCGGCGGCTTGTAATAGCGGCAGTCGAGGCTCGGCTCGACCTTGAGCCCGCCAATGCGCGCCTTGCCGGTCAGGAAGAGGTCGACGACATAGCGGACGTAATAATCCGGATGCTCGTTGAGCAGGCAATAGAGAAACGCGGCCGGCCCGCATAAATTTGCTTCCGCCTGGTCCTGCTTGGTCGGGTCGTTCACCCGCGCGATCATGCCGGCGACGACATCGGCCTGCTGAATGTGCGGAAAACCCATCGCGCGATGCTTCGCCTGGGCGAAGTCGTTGATCAGCTTCAGCGCATAATCGATGCGAAATTGCTCGGCCGGCATTTCGCGCCTCCAGAGGCGACCCTTCCCGCTGCTTACGGTACGAAATTGACCATCCGCTGAGGTTTCGAGCCGATTTCACCGACCGGCGATTATTTTCCCGACCCGTCATTCGCGCGAAAGCGGGAATCCAGCGCGGCCTTTCCTGCGGATTCGGCGGCTCCTGGATTCCCGCTTTCCGCGGGAATGACATCATCCCATCGCGCCCTTCACCGTCTCGATCAATTGCTTGAGCGTGAAAGGCTTCGGCAGGAACAGGAACTCCTGCCCCTCGGGCAGATTCTTGGCGAAAGCGTCGTCGGCATAGCCGGAGACGAAAATCACCCGCGCTGTCAGGCCGCGCTTGCGCAACTCGGTCAGCATGGTCGGGCCGTCCATTTCCGGCATGATCACGTCCGAGACGATGAGGTCGATCTTGCCCTCCGCCGCATCGACGACTTTCAGCGCCTCAACGCCGGAATCGGCCTCCAACACC
>DATGLU010000566.1:0-3682 GCA_035294045.1 Roseiarcus sp.
AGGATCACGCTGTCGCAGCTTTTCGCCGAGAGCGACGAGCCGGCGAGCCCGCTTTCCCGACGCGCCGAGCAGCCGATCTGGCGCGATCCGGCAAGCGGCTATCAACGGCGCAACGTCTCGCCGGCCGCGACCGGCTCCGCCGTTGACATCGTCGAGATCGAATTTCCGCCCGGCGCCAGCGTCGCCTTCGCCAATGACCGGGTCGCCGGCGAGGATCAGCATGTCTGGGCGCTGGACGGCGTTCTCGAGCTTGATCTTGGCGGCGAGGCCGTCCGGCTGGAGCCGGGCGATTGTTTCTTCATGCGGTTCGGCAAGCCGATCCAATTCCGCAATCCGTCGCCGCGCCCGATCCGCTATGCGGTCATTCTCAGCCGGACCTAGCATGCGCCAAAACATCGAGACGCGCGCCGAAGCCTCAATCCGCGAGCTTGACGCCGCCGAGGCTGAAGCGCGCCTCGCCGAGCTCGCCGACATCCTCGTCGACGCGGTCGCGCATGGCGCCTCGGTGAACTTCCTCGCCGGCTTCGATCGGGAGGATGGGCGCGCGTTCTGGCGCAAGCAGGTCGCCGACATTGCGGACGGCGGGAAGCGGCTCTTTGTCGGCGAGCGCGGCGGCCGGCTCGTCGGCACGGTGCTTCTGATCTATGCGCCGCAGCCCAATGCGCCGCACCGCGCCGAGATCGGCAAGATGCTGGTTCTCTCGTCGGAGCGTCGGCAAGGCCTCGGCCGCCGGCTGCTTGCCGTGACGGAACAGGCCGCGTCGCGGGCCGGACGTACTTTGCTGTTGCTCGACACCGAGAGCGGCAGTTCCGGCGATAGGCTCTACCGAAGCTGCGGCTGGCGCGAATATGGCCGCGTGCCGGACCACGCCTATCGCGTCGACGGAAGGCTCGCCGAGACGACGATGTTCTACAAGATCTTGCCGGGTAGGCCGGCTGCGCCGGGCAGCGTCCCGCCGCTCGGCGCGGCGAGACCCTGAGCCGCAATCGCCGCAATCGCCGCCGCGGCGGTGATCTTGGCCATGCCGCCATTCCGGTCAGGCCTGCCGTCCGGCGGCAGGATCGGCGCGATTTTCGCGCTGTGCCGGAACGGCGCGCTGCCGCCGAACAGGCAGAAGCTGCGCAAGCCCGTTGCGGCCGCCATATTCATGAAGCCGGTATCGTTGCCGACATAGAAGGCCGAGAGGCTCAACAACGCCGCGACATCGGCAATCTCCCACCCCGTCGAGACGAAAACGCCGCCGGCCTTCGCGCCGAGCCGCGCGCATATCTCCTCGGCCAGCGGGCGCTCCGGCTTGCCGCCGATCAAGACGAGGCGGCTCCATCCCGCTTCGATCAATTTCTCCGCCAGTTCCGCAAAGCGCGCGGCGCCCCATTGCTTAAACGGCTCCGAACTGCCGATTCCGATCGCGACCGGCTTGGCGCCCTCTCCCAAAAACAGGCGCGCCTTGGCGAGGCTGTGCGGCGCGATGGCGAGGTGCGGCTCGCTTTCGGCGCGTTCGATCCCGGCGGCCGCCAGCCAGGCCGAGGCGCGCTCGAACGGATGCAGGCGCAAGCTGTCGGCGCCAAGGTACGGCCCGCAATTGAGAAAGGCGCGCTGCAGGCCGACCCCATAGCCTGAACGCTGTCGAATGCCGGCGCAGAGCGCGGCGAAGGCCAGCGTACGGCCATGATGCAGCAGCGCGAGCGCGTCTAATCTGCGTGCGCGCAGCGCAGCGATAAGACGGATCATGCCCAGCGGGCCGTCATGCCGGCCGGTTCGTCCCTTCGGCCTGCGCTCGATGAAGAGCACATCCTCGACCGCATCGTCAGCCTTGAAAATCTGGTCGGCGGCGGAGCGGAAACTGGCGATCAGCGTCACCGGCCGGCCGAAATGACGCGACAGCGCGCGGATATGCGGCACATGCCAGATCATATCGCCGATGCCGGATAAGGGCTGCGCGACGGCGATGCGCCGCGCGCCCGGGGTGAGAACCTGGCGTGTCACCGCTCTTTGCATTCGCTTACGCGAGTCCACGTATGTATTGTCATTCAATGACAGAGGCGGTTGTGCCGAAATGCTCCGCCGCACCCCTCATTCGTCATGGCCGGGCTTGTCCCGGCCATCCACGCCTCTCCGCCGGCGCAAATTTCGAAAGTTTGTTGCGGCGGCTACCGCGTGGATGGCCGGGACAAGCCCGGCCATGACGGCAAGCTGCTTACGCGGGAATGACACGGCGTTCAAGACTACTCGTCGTTCATGAACAGCGTGGCGGGCTGCTCCAAATAGGTCTTGATCGCCTGAATGAACGAGGCCGCGTCCCAGCCGTCGATGATGCTGTGATCGAAGGAGGACGACAGGTTCATCATCTTGCGCACGATTATTTGGCCGCGCTGAACCACCGGCTTTTCGACGATCTTGTTGACGCCGACAATCGCGACTTCCGGCGGATTTATCACCGGCGTCGAAACGATTCCGCCGAGCGGGCCGAGGCTCGATATCGTGATGGTCGAGCCGACGAGTTCCTCTCGCGCCGCCTTGCCGTCGCGCGCACGCTCGGCGAGCCTGGCGATTTCCTCGGCGCTTTCGAAGAGGTCGAGCGCCTCGGCGTGACGCAGGACGGGAACCATCAGGCCGGCCGGCGTTTGCGTCGCAATGCCGACATGGACGGCGCGATGGCGCCTGACGATTCCCGCCTCGTCGTCGAACAGCGCGTTGCATTGCGGATAGCGCGAAACCGCCCTGACCATCGCGCGAATGAGAAAGGGCAGAATGGTGAGCTTGCGCCGCCGATCGGCGCGATCGCGGTTCAAATGCTCGCGCAGCTCTTCGAGCGCCGAGACGTCGATCTCCTCGACATAGGTGATATGCGGGATGCGGCGCTTGGCGTCCTGCATTCGCTCGGCAATGGCGCGGCGCAGGCCGATCACCTTGATCTCCTCGACGCCGTCCTCGCGCGGGCTTTCGCCGCGCGCGGGGGACCGCCGGCCGGCGGCGAAAGCTTCGAGATCGTCGCGCAGGACGCGGCCGTCCGGCCCGCTCGCCGGCACGTCGGCAAGCGACAGGCCGAGCTCGGCGACGCGGCGGCGCACGACGGGCGAGGCGATCGGCCTCGCCTGCGGCTTTTCGGCCGGCGGCGCTTTCTCCGACGGCTTCGCTGTTGCGGACGGCTTCGCTGTTGCGGCGGGCGCTGCTTGCCGCGGCGGCGGCGCGACCTCCGCCGCGCGCTCATGCGGCGCGCTGGCGACATCGAACACCGCAAGCTCGGCGCCGACCGCGCGCACGTCGCCCGGCTCGCCATGCAATTCCAAAATCGCGCCGCTGACCGGAGCCGGGATCTCCATCGTCGCCTTGTCGGTCATCATGTCGACCAGCGGCTGATCCTCGCGCACGATATCGCCGGCCGCGACATGCCACTTGACGATCTCGGCCTTGGTCGTGCCTTCGCCGAGATCGGGCAGCTTGAAAACGTATTTCATGCCTTGCCGTCCACCGCTTTCCTCAATGCGGCGCCGACGCGCTTGGGGCCGGGAAAATAGTCCCATTCGAACGCGTAAGGGTACGGCGTATCCCAGCCGGCGACGCGCTCGATCGGCGTTTCGAGCCAGAAGAAGCAATGCTGCTGGACAAGCGCGACAAGCTCGGCGCCATAGCCGCAGGTCAGCGTCGCCTCATGCACGACGACGCAGCGGCCGGTCTTCTT
>DATGLU010000567.1:0-2633 GCA_035294045.1 Roseiarcus sp.
GAGGAAAGCGCCAAGGGCCGCGAACTCGCCGCCACGCCAAAGGCCGCGGCGCTCTTCCATTGGAAATCGCTGCGCCGGCAAATCCGCCTGCGGGGAATTGTCGCCGCGGTGAGCGAGGCCGAATCCGACGCCTATTTCAGCAGCCGGCCGCGCGACAGCCGCATCGGCGCCTGGGCGAGCCAGCAATCGCGCCCGCTGGAGAGCCGTTTCGCCTTCGAAAAGGCGATCGCCTTCTACGCCGCGAAGTTTGCGATTGGAGACGTGCCGCGGCCGCCCTATTGGCGAGGCTACCGTCTCGCCCCCTTGGCCTTCGAATTCTGGCGCGACCGGCCGTTTCGCCTGCACGACCGAATCCAATTCACGCGCGCCGACGGCGATGCGCCCTGGAGCCGCCAGCGGCTTTACCCATAAAAAAGCGGGAGGCGTGAAGCCTCCCGCTGGTCGCTCTCCCGTCTGGCGCGCTTAGCGGCCGGCGCGGATCTGCTGGGCGCTGAACTGGCCAGCCGGGCTTTCGTCCTCGAAGGCGTCCCAATGGCCGCCATTGCCATTGGTGTATTGATCGGACGGCGTCGGGCGATAGGTGAAGGTATCGTCGCCCACAAAGGCCGCCCGGCCCTCGACAATGGCGGGCGCGGGGGCGACCGGCTGTGCGACCGCCACGGTCGTCGCGGGTTGAGCGACGACCGGCGCGGGCGCCGTCGCCACGGGCTGCACGGTCGCCACCGGCTGCGCAGGCGCGACAAGCGCCGGCTGGGTCACCGGGCCATAGACAGGCTGGCCAGGAGCGCCCCAATTCGGCCCATAGGCCGGCGCGCCGTAAGCGTATCCCGGTCGGTAGTCGTAGCTCACGTCATAGGCGTAGCTCGGGCTGGAGGCGTAGGTTGGGGCATAGGCGTAGCCGGGAGCGTAGCCAGGAGGCGGGTAGCCGTAGCCGTAAGCGTAGCCCGGCCCGGACTCGTAAGCGTAACCGGGCGCATAGCCGTAGCTCAAACCATAGCCGGAGCCATAGGCATAGCCAGGCGTATAGCCATAGCCGGAACTATAGGCGTAGCCTGACGCCACTGGCGCTGGGCCCGTCGTTCCCGCCGCGACATTCGTGCTGGTCGTTGCCGAAGCGCCTGTAGGCATTTCCTCGGCCGACGCCATGCCGCTGGTCCGCTCCATGACATGGTGGCGGCGCTTTGACGTCCTGGTCATCATGCCGGCTTCCGGCTGACGCTCTTCAGCCGCCGCCCGCCTTTCCATCGGCCGTCGCTCCATTCGCGCCATGCGGCGCGACATCCTCGTCTCAGGCCGACGCTCCTCGGTCGCCGCCGCCCTCGTCTCAGTGGGCGCGGCGCTTGTTTCCATAGCCGCGGAGGTGTTCATCGCCGGCGGGTTGGCCCAGGTCGCGGCGGAGGTCTTGGGCCCGTAGAAGGGCGAATTCGGCGCGCCCCAATTCGGCCCGTAGCGCACCTCGCTGTTGAAGCCCGCCTGAGCGGACGGCGCTTGCATCTGGCCCATCGCGGCGGGCGCGCCAGCAGCGACAAGAGCCGCGGCGCTTGCTGCGAGAACAATCCTTCTCATTGTGGTCTCCTCAAATGTTCCTTGGGTCGCCATCCCGCTTTTTTCGCCGGCCGAAATGCTGGCGCGGCTTGGCGTCTGCGCGTTGACAAACTGACGCGCGCGACGAAGGTTTCAGCCTCGCGCCTCGGAAGCCGTGAAGCGGCGCCGGGCAGGACCATCGAAGCAAAGGCTGGAAATTCGGCGTTTTTCGCTTCGCGCCGGGCGCCGTCATGGCGTCGTGAGCGCTGTTGAACGGGCGTGATTGCCCGGCGCCGCTTCGCCACAAAGCCGCCGCGCGAAAGCGACAAGTACTGACGTTTCGGCGCTTCGGCGAACGGCTGTTTCGAGCAGCGGCCGCTCCGCGGCGCGCCGGAGCCTTATCGCGGCCGGCGCGGGATGTGCTATGACGTTCCCGCGCTCCAACGCCGCTCAGAGAGATGACGCAAGCTCAAACCAATGCGCCTCGCCGCGCCATGCTGCTGACCGGCGCCTCGCGCGGCATCGGCCATGCGACAGTCAAGCGATTTTCCTCGGCGGGCTGGCGCGTCATCACCTGTTCGCGCCATCCCTTTCCCGGCGAGGAATGCCCGTGGATGGCCGGCCCGCAGGATCATTTGCAGATCGACCTCGCCGATCCCGCCGACACGCGGCGCGCCATCGCCGAAGTGCGCGAGCGACTCGAAGAGGGGCGGCTCGACGCTTTGGTCAATAACGCGGCGATTTCGCCGAAAGGCCTTGGCGGCAGCCGGCTCGGCTTTTTCGACACCGAGCTCGACGACTGGCTCACCGTGTTCCAGGTCAATTTCTTCGCGCCGATCATGCTCGCGCGGGGGCTCGCGACAGAACTCGAAAAGGCGCGCGGCTCGATCGTCAACGTCACCTCGATAGCCGGCTCGCGCGTTCACCCCTTCGCTGGCGCCGCCTATGCGACGTCGAAAGCCGCCTTGGCGGCGCTGACCCGCGAGATGGCCGCCGATTTCGGTCCACGCGGCGTGCGGGTCAACGCCATCTCGCCGGGCGAGATCGACACCGCCATCCTCTCGCCCGGCACCGACAAGATCGTCGCGCAAATTCCGATGCGCCGCCTC
>DATGLU010000568.1:0-2996 GCA_035294045.1 Roseiarcus sp.
AGGGGCGACTGCCAGACTCGCTCGTCGCCTGCATCGGCGGCGGCTCCAACGCGATCGGCTTGTTCCATCCGTTCCTCGACGAGCCGTCGGTCGAGATTTTCGGCGTCGAGGCCGCTGGCCATGGGCTGAACGTCCCGAACGGCCACGCCGCCTCGCTGGCCGGCGGCCGGCCCGGCGTGCTGCACGGCAACCGGACGTACCTCCTGATGGACGAGGACGGCCAGATCCTCGAAGGCCACTCCATCTCCGCCGGCCTCGACTATCCCGGCATCGGGCCGGAGCACGCCTGGCTGAAAGAGACCGGGCGGGTGACCTACCTTTCGGCGACCGACAAGGAGACGCTGGAGGCCTTCCAGCTCTGCTCGAAAATGGAGGGCATCATCCCCGCTCTGGAGCCGTCGCACGCGCTGGCGAAAGTGGCCGAGCTCGCGCCGAAGCGGGCGAAGGATCACCTCATGGTCGTCGGCCTGTCAGGGCGCGGCGACAAGGACATTTTCAGCGTTGCGGAGCATCTCGGCGGGATGTGAGGAGGCGTGTCGCCTCTGCCCCGTCTTTAAGCTCTGAGCGCGATATCGCCGTATCGCGCGACAACCACGTCGGCGGTGATCAGCCGCATGGGCTCCTGTAACGCCTGCGCGATGAGCAGGCGGTCGAACGGGTCAGCGTGTAGCGGGGGCAACGCCTCGACGGCAACGACATGCCTTGGCGTAATGCTGAGAAGCTCGTACCCCGCCTCGCTGAAATATCGAAGCGCCTCGGCGCCACTGAACGGCGGCCCGCCGCGCCGCTTGCGAAGCGCATATTTGATCGCGATTTCCCAAACGGAAACTGCAGAAACGAAGATCTGGCTGCCTTCGTCTTGTATCAGGTTCCGCGCGGCCTCGCCGATGCGCCGTTGATCGATAAGCGCCCAAATCGCGATCTGAGTGTCCAGTAGGACCTTCACTTCGTCGCGCCGAAAAGACGCGCGATCAGCGGATTATCAGCGTCGAATTCCTCCTGCGAGGTCGAAGGGTATTTGCCTTCGAGCAAGCCAAGCCGTTTGCCGACCGTTGCGGGCGGAGAAATCGGCACGAGTTTGGCGGCCGGCTTGCCGTTTCGCGCAATGATGATTTCCGTTTCAGCTCCGCTCTCCACGCGCTCGACCAGGCGAGACAGGTTGGACTTGGCGTCGAGCATGTTGACGATGGTCATGAACTGCCTCTTAGCTAATTCTAGCTAATATAGATCAGAACTTTTTCTGCGCACAAGCGGGGAAGAAATGGCTGATGAAGCGGATGCCGGCGCGCTTGGGAATGGTGAGGCCGCTCTTTTTGGCTTGCCTTGGAAGCGAAGGACGGAGCGTCGTCGATCAGGCGGGTGGGCTGAGACCGCCTCGGACAGCGCGGCGGCTTTCTTCCGAAGAGACGGCGGTAAAGCGCGCCCTTGCGGCGGGCGCCGCCATTGTCTAAGCGGGCCTGACCAGCCGCCCCCGAGGCCATCCTTGTCCGTCACGGAACCTGAAATCACACCGGCCCTGGTCGCCGAGCACGGCCTCAAGCCCGAGGAATATCAGCGCTTCGTCAAGCTGATCGGCCGGACGCCGACTTTCACCGAGCTCGGTATCGTCTCGGCGATGTGGAACGAGCACTGCTCGTATAAGTCCTCACGGATTCATCTGCGCAAGCTGC
The DNA here is from genome assembly GCA_035294045.1 of Roseiarcus sp. Lineage (GTDB taxonomy): Bacteria > Pseudomonadota > Alphaproteobacteria > Rhizobiales > Beijerinckiaceae > Roseiarcus. Next base: position 1,671 of record DATGLU010000568.1, read on the forward strand.
CGACCAAGGCGCCTTGGGTCATCCAGGGCCCAGGCGAGAATGCCGGCGTGATTGATATCGGCGACGGCGAGGCCTGCGTCTTCAAGATGGAGAGCCACAACCATCCGTCCTTCATCGAACCCTATCAGGGCGCGGCGACCGGGGTCGGCGGCATTCTCCGCGATGTCTTCACCATGGGCGCGCGGCCGGTCGCGTGCCTCAACTTTTTGCGCTTCGGCTCGCCCGATCATCCGAGAACCCGCCACCTCCTGGCCGGCGTGGTCGCCGGCATTGGCGGTTATGGCAATGCGTTCGGCGTGCCGACGGTGGGCGGCTCTGTCGGCTTCCATAAGCGCTATGACGGCAACATCCTGGTCAACGCGATGGCGGTCGGAATCGCCAAGGCGGACGAGATTTTTACCGCCAAGGCGACAGGAATCGGCAATCCGATCGTCTATCTCGGCTCGAAGACCGGGCGCGACGGCATTCACGGCGCGACCATGGCCTCGGCCAGTTTCGAAGCCGACGCCGATGGGAAACGGCCGACCGTGCAGGTCGGCGATCCGTTCTCGGAAAAGCTGCTGCTCGAAGCCTGCCTCGAATTGATGAAATCCGGCGCTGTGATCGCCATCCAGGATATGGGCGCGGCGGGCCTCACCTCCTCGGCCGTGGAAATGGGCGCCAAGGGCGATCTCGGCGTCGAGCTCGATCTCGACCGCGTCCCCTGCCGCGAAGCGGGCATGACCGCTTACGAGATGATGCTGTCGGAGAGCCAGGAGCGCATGCTGATGGTGCTCCATCCGGAGAAGGAGGCCGAGGCCGAGGCGATTTTCCGCAAATGGGGGCTCGATTTCGCGATTGTCGGCCAAACGACCGACACGCTGCGCTTCGTCGTCAAGCACCAGGGCGAGGTGAAGGCCGATCTGCCGATCAAGGAGCTCGGCGATGCGGCGCCGGTCTATGACCGGCCGTGGATCGCGACGCCGCCGCGCCCGGTTCTCGCGCCGGGCGACGTGACCGCGCCGATGAGCCATCGCGAGGCGCTGCTCAAGCTGATCGGCTCGCCCGACTTCTGCTCGAAGCGCTGGGTCTATGAGCAATACGACACGCTGATCCTCGGCAACACGGTGCAGCCGCCGGGCGGCGACGCCGCCATCATCCAGCTGGGCGACGGGCCGAAGGGCCTGGCGCTGACCGTCGATGCGACGCCGCGCTATTGCGAGGCCGACCCCGTCGCCGGCGGCGCGCAAGCCGTCGCGGAGGCCTGGCGCAACCTCATTGCGGTCGGCGCGCGGCCGCTCGCTCTGACCGACAATCTCAATTTCGGCAATCCGGAGAAGCCGGAGG
>DATGLU010000569.1:0-6880 GCA_035294045.1 Roseiarcus sp.
CGAGCATTACAGCGCGCAAGGCGACCGCATTCAGGTTTCGACCGCCCCCGGCGCCGACGGCATCGTCCGCCGCATCGAGGTCAGCGCCTTGGAGGCCGGCGCGCAAGCCTCGTGGATCGTTTTCGCGCTGACCAACGACACCGACGAGCAATTGACCCGCCTGATCGTCGCGCCGCATTTTCGGCTGGTCGGGTCGGGATTGATCTGGCCCGATCTCGGCTCGAGCCGCATCACCACGATCACCGCGAGCCAGGGCGAAGCGCCGGAGCGCGAGGACCATCCCGACGCCGACGTGTTCCGCCTGACGCTCGATCCGGGCTCGACCGTCACCTATGTCGCCGAATTGCGCACCCCCAATCTGCCGCAAATCTATCTCTGGGAGCCCGACGCCTATAAGGACAAGGTGGCGAGCCTGACCTTGTACCAGGGCATCGTCATCGGCATAGCCGGCTTGCTCGCTCTGTTTCTGACCATCGTCTTCGTCGTGCGCGGCGCGGTGATCTTCCCCGCCGCGGCGGCTTTGGCCTGGACCGTTCTCGCCTATGTCTGCATCGATTTCGGCTTTTGGCGGAAGATTTTCGGCTTCGAGGACGATGCCGAGCGAATCTGGCGCGCCGGCGTCGAGGCGACGCTCGCCGCGACCTTGATCATCTTCCTCTTCGCCTATCTCAATCTGCGCCGCTGGCACGTGCGCTATTCGCATATCGCCGCGATCTGGCTGTTCCTGATGGCGGCGGTGATCGGGCTCTCGGTCTATAACGCGCCGATCGCCGCCGGCGTCGCGCGCATCTCCATCGCCACCGCCGCCGGCATCGGCTTCATCCTCATCCTCAATATGGCGGCGCGCGGCTCCGACCGCGCGGTGATGCTGATCCCGGCCTGGTTCCTGCTGCTCGTCTGGGTGGTCGGCGCCGGCTTCACCGTCACCGGCGCGCTGACCAACGATCTCGCCGCGCCCGGCCTGATCGGCGGCCTGGTTCTGATCGTGATGCTGATCGGCTTCACCGTCATGCAGAACGCCTTCGCCGGCTCCGGCCTTTCCAGCATCAGGGGCCCGGATTCGGAGCGCCGGGCGCTCGCCATGACCGGCTCGGGCGACGCGATTTTCGATTGGAGCGTCGATTCCGACCAGATCTATGTCAGCCCGGAAATCGAAAGCCAGCTCGGCCTGCCGCGTGGCGCGCTGCAGGGCCCGGCGACCTCCTGGCTCGACATGCTGCATCCGATGGACCGCGACCGCTACGCCGCCGTGTTGGACGGCCTGCTGCAGCAGCGCTGCGGACGGGTCAATCACGATCTGCGCCTGCGCGCCGCCGACGGCCAATATTTCTGGTACGTGCTCAAGGCGCGGCCGGTGGTCAATGCCGACGGCGAGGTGATGCGCGTCATCGGCTCGCTCGCCGACGTGACCGAGATGAAGACCGCCGAGGAGCGTATGCTTCACGACGCGGTCCACGACAATCTGACCGGCCTGCCCAATCGCGAATTGTTCTTCGACCGGCTCGAAGGCGCGCTGATCGCGGCGAAGCGGCCGGGCGGTCCGCGCCCGGCCGTCATGGCGATCGATGTCGACCGCTTCAAGCAGATCAACGAGGCGATCGGCCTCTCCTACGGCGATTCGGTGCTGCTTACCGTGGCGCGGCGCTTGGGACGGAACTTAAGGCCCGGCGACACTTTGGCGAGGATCGCCGGCGATCAATTCGGCGCCATCGTGATGACCGAAGACGAAGCCGACAACATTCTCGATTTCGTCGACACGACGCGCAACATCCTGTCGACGCCGATCAGTTTCGGCGATCGCGAAGTGGCGTTGACCGTGTCGATCGGCGTCGCTCTGTTCGATCCGAACGCGCACGCCAAGGGCGGCGACATTTTGAAGGACGCGGAAATCGCCCTCGCCCACGCCAAGAAATCCGGCGGCGACCGCGCCGAGCTGTTCGTGCCGGCGATGCGCGGCTATCGCGCCGACCGCGCCAGCCTCGAAAGCGATTTGCGCCGCGCCGTCGATCGGCGCGAGATCAAGGTCGTCTTTCAGCCGATCGTGCGGCTCGACGACCGCACCGTCGCCGGCTTCGAGGCGCTGCTGCGCTGGGACCATCCGCGCTTCGGACCGATCAATCCGTCCGAATTCATCCCCATCGCCGAGGAAAGCGGCGTCCTCGTCAATATCGGCAATTACGCGCTGGAGCAGACCGCCCGCGAACTCGCCGCGTGGCAGCGCGCGCTCGACGTCAATCCGCCGATTTTCGCCAGCCTCAACGTCTTTTCGCGGCAATTGCTGCGCCACGATCTACTCGCCGACTTGAAAGCCGTGCTGACCCGCCACGACGTGCAGCGCGGCACGCTCAAGCTCGAACTCACCGAAGGGCTCGTCATGGAGAACCCGGAATTCGCCGCCGTGCTTCTCCAGCGCATCCACGAGGTCGGCGCCGGGCTGGCGCTCGACGAATTCGGCGCCGGCTATTCGTCGCTCGGCCATTTGCAGCGCTACCGGTTCGACACGCTCAAAATCGCCGCTTCGCTGGTGCGCCAGAACAATGTCGGCGCGCGGCCGGCGATTCTGCGCTCGATCGTCACCATCGCGCATGACCTGGAAATGGACGTGGTTGCGGAAGGCGCCGAGACCGAATCCGACGCCGTGGAATTGTCGCAGCTCGGCTGCGAATTCGCGCAAGGCTCGGCCTTCGGCAAGCCGATGACCGCGAACGAAGCGCGCCGCCTGATGGGCGCGGTCGGCGTGCCGGCGTAACGCTGTGGAAGTCGGGGAGAAGCGGCGCATAGCCGGCGCCGAGGCTTACCCTCATCCGGCCCTTCGGGCCACCTTCTCCCTTAAAGCGGGAGAAGGGGTTGTAGCCGCGGTCGGCGATCGCGGCTCCGACGCTGGATTATGGCCGCGGTCAACGACCTTTGGCTACAGGGGGTCCAGCGGCCGATGAGGGCCGCCGCGCGCCCCTCTCCCGCTTGCGGGAGAGGGTTGGGGTGAGAGTACGCCGCAGCATTATGAACTCGGCCATTTAAGCGTATTCGGTCTAAGGCGAAGCGATGAGATTTCCGCCGTCCTTTCTCGATGAAATCCGGGCTCGCGTCCCGGTTTCCGAGGTCGTCGGCAAGCGGGTCAAATTGCGGAAGCAAGGCCGCGAATGGGCCGGCCTGTCGCCGTTCAACGCGGAAAAGACGCCGTCCTTCTTCGTCAACGACCAGAAGGGCTTCTACCACGATTTCTCCTCCGGCCGGCATGGCGACGCGTTCCGCTTCCTCATGGAGACCGAGGGCGTCAGCTTCCCGGAAGCGGTCGAGCGCCTTGCCGGCCTTGCCGGCCTTCCGATGCCGGTCGTCAGCCGCGACAGCGAGGAGGCGGAGAAGAAGCGCGCCTCGCTGCACGAGGTCCTCGCTCTGGCGGCGCGCATTTTCGAGGACAATCTGCAATCGAGCCTCGGCGCCAAGGCGCGCGGCTATCTCGCCGATCGGCGGATCGACGCCAAGATCCAGCGCGATTTCGGCCTCGGCTATGCGGCCGCCGAGCGCTTCGCCCTGCGCGACGCGCTGGCCGCCAAGGGCGTGACCGCCGACCAGATGATCGCGACCGGCCTCCTCGTCCATGGCGAGGACATCGCCGTTCCCTATGACCGCTTTCGCGACCGGATCATGTTCCCGATCCACGACCGCTCGGGCCGGGTGATCGGCTTCGGCGGGCGCGCGATGGAGGCCGGGGCGCCGGCCAAATATTTGAATTCGCCGGAGACCGAGCTCTTCCACAAGGGCGCGATCCTGTTCAATCACCACCGCGCCCGCAAAAGCGCCCATGACAAGGGCGAGATTGTCGCCGTCGAGGGCTATGTCGACGCCATCCAGATGAGCGCGGCGGGCTTCCCGCAGACCGTCGCGCCGCTCGGCACGGCTCTGACCGCCGACCAATGCGAATTGCTGTGGCGCATGGCGGGCGAGCCGATCCTCTGCTTCGACGGCGACAAGGCCGGCCGCAAGGCGGCGTTCCGGGCGATCGACGTGGCGCTGCCGCTGATCGGGCCGGGCAAGAGCCTACGCTTCGCCCTCCTGCCGGAAGGCCAGGACCCGGACGAATTGATCCGCGCCGCCGGCCCGGGCGCGGTCGAGGAGGCGCTCGCCGCCGCAAAGCCTCTGGCGGAGATGCTGTTCCTGCGCGAAACCGAAGGGCAATTGTTCGACACGCCGGAGCGCCGCGCCGCCCTGGAGCGGCGGCTGCGCGAACTGGTCGGGCTGATCGCCGACGAGCCGCTGCGCCGGCATTATCGCGAGGACATGGAGACGCGGCTCGCCGGCCTGTTCGGCTCCGGCCGCCGGCCGCCTTTCGCCGGCTCGGCCCGAACCGGCGACAGGACGCGCCGCCGGCCCTTCGGCGATCAGGGGCCGCGGCTCGGCATGGCGAGCGAGCCGCTGCCGAGCCCACCGCCGCCCGCCGGCGCGGCGCGAGCGGCGCCGCGCGACGTCGCGATCCTGGCGATCGCGATCAACCATCCCGATCTCCTGGCGCGCCACGCCGAGGAGATCGCCGCCCTCGAATTCGCCAATCGCCGGCTTGCCGTCCTGCGCGATCGCCTGCTCGACCTCGCCGCCGAGCCGGACGCCGCGGCGCTTGCCGAGGCCCTGGCCGCCGCCGGCCTCGCCGACGAGCGCGACCGCATTTTGCGGCTCGCCGCAAAAGGGCCGGATTGGCGTCTTCTCAAGCCCGAGGCGCCGGAGAGCGACGTGGAGCTGGTTTTGCGGCAAAGCTTGGCCTTGCATCGCAGGGCCAGGGCGCTAAATAAGGAGCTCAAACTGGCCGAAAAAGCGCTTGCTGAGGATTTCAGCGAGCAGAATTTCGCCAGGCTGCGCGACATTCGAGAGAATCTTGCCAATTTGGCCGGCGCGGAAGCGATGATCGACGGGTTCGGCTCGGATCCGCAGGGTCAGACGATCTGATCCTTTGAGCGGCCTCGAAAGGTTTGCGCTTAACCTATGGTTAGAGGGATCGGCTGAGTTTACCGCCAAGGGCGAATCAGCCGGCCCGGAATATCGATGGCGAGGCGCGCCTCGCGCTCATGAGCAAGGGTCGCCTCGCCAGGGACGGCCCTTTGGTCGGTTTAAGAGTAAGGCGCGGCGGCGCGAATACGGAGCAGTGCAGATGGCGAAAAAGGACGAGCAGAAAGCCGAAGGCGAAGCCGCCGTCGCCGAGACCGCCGCCGACAGCCCGTTGCTCGACCTGACCGACGCCGCCGTCAAGCGGATGATCAAGATCGCCAAGAAGCGCGGCTGGGTCACCCATGAGGAATTGAACGCCGTCCTGCCGTCGGAGGAAATTTCCTCCGACCAGATCGAGGACATGAATTCGATGCTCAACGAAATGGGCATCAATGTCGTCGACAGCGAGGACGCCGAAGAAGGCGAGAAGGAAAGCGCCGAGGCCGAAGAGGAAGAGGCGGAGGCCGGCGAGGTCGCCGAGACGACGCGCTCCACCGCCTTGACGACGCGCTCCTCCGAGCCGGCCGAGCGCACCGACGATCCGGTCCGCATGTACCTTCGCGAGATGGGCTCGGTCGAGCTTTTGTCGCGCGAGGGCGAGATCGCCATCGCCAAGCGCATCGAGGCCGGACGAGAGGCGATGATCGCCGGGCTTTGCGAGAGCCCATTAACCTTCCAGGCGATCATCATCTGGCGCGACGAATTGAACGACGGCAAGATTCTGCTACGCGACATTATCGACCTCGAAGCGACCTATGCCGGCCCCGACGGCAAGAAGGCGCCGAAAATCGACATGACGGCGCCCGGCGCGGCCGAGGCGCTCGCCGCCCAGCGCGCCGCCGCCGCGGCCCCGGCGACCGCGCCGCAGACGCCGCCGGAAGGCTTCGACGCCGACGCGCCGCCGCCCGGCGAAAGCTTCGACGATGACGACGACATGGAGAATTCCGTGTCGCTCTCGGCGATGGAGGCCGAGCTCAAGCCGAAAGTGCTCGAAACGTTCGACCGCATCGCCGACGCCTATAAGAAGCTGCGCCGGCTGCAGGACCAGAACGTCCAGAACAAGCTCAAGAACGAGGCTTTGTCGCCGGCGCAGGAGCGCAAATACAAGGCGCTGAAGAAAGACATCGTCGCCGACGTGAAGTCGCTGTCCTTGAACCAGAACCGCATCGATGCGCTGGTCGAGCAGCTTTACGACATCAACCGGCGGCTGATCGGCCTCGACATGAAGCTGATGCGGCTCGCCGAGAGCCATCGCGTGTCGCGCGAGGACTTCCTCAAGAACTACCAGAATTCGGAGCTCGATCCGAAATGGCTGCTGCGCGTCTCCAAGCTCGGCACGCGCGGCTGGAAGGACTTTATCGCCAAGGACAAGAACCAGATCAAGGACCTGCGCGGCGAGATTCACGGTCTCGCCACCGAGACCGGGCTCGAAATCCAGGAATTCCGCAAGCTCGTCCAGATGGTGCAGAAGGGCGAGCGCGAGGCGCGCCAGGCCAAGAAGGAGATGGTCGAGGCCAATCTGCGTCTCGTCATCTCGATCGCGAAAAAGTACACCAATCGCGGCCTGCAATTCCTCGACCTGATCCAGGAAGGCAATATCGGCCTGATGAAGGCGGTCGATAAGTTCGAATATCGGCGCGGCTACAAGTTCTCGACCTACGCGACCTGGTGGATCAGGCAGGCGATCACCCGCTCGATCGCCGACCAGGCGCGCACCATCCGCATCCCGGTGCATATGATCGAGACGATCAACAAGATCGTGCGCACCTCGCGCCAGATGCTGCACGAGATCGGCCGCGAGCCGACGCCGGAAGAGCTCGCCGAAAAGCTCGCCATGCCGCTCGAAAAGGTGCGCAAGGTCCTGAAAATCGCCAAGGAGCCGATCAGCCTCGAAACGCCGATC
>DATGLU010000570.1:0-5229 GCA_035294045.1 Roseiarcus sp.
GCCGAAAGTGTGACCGCCCGCGATCAGCGCCACGGTCTCTTCGTCGTTCATCGCCATTCGGAAGAACGTTTCGCGGATGTCTTTCGCCGCCGCGACCGGATCGGGCTTGCCGTTCGGCCCTTCCGGATTGACGTAGATCAGGCCCATCTGCACGGCGGCGAGCGGATGCTGGAGCTCGCGCTCGCCGCTATAGCGCTCGTCGCCGAGCCACGTTCCCTCGGGACCCCAATAGAGCTCCTCGGGCTCCCAGACGTCGGCGCGGCCGCCGCCGAAGCCGAACGTCTTGAAGCCCATCGATTCGAGAGCGACGTTGCCGGCGAGAACCATCAGATCGGCCCAGGAGATTTTCCGGCCGTATTTCTGCTTGATCGGCCAGAGCAGCCGGCGCGCCTTGTCGAGATTGGCGTTGTCCGGCCAGGAATTGAGCGGCGCGAAGCGCTGCTGGCCGCCGCCGGCGCCGCCGCGGCCGTCGGTGATGCGATAGGTGCCGGCGCTGTGCCAAGCCATGCGGATGAACAGGCCGCCGTAATGGCCGAAATCGGCCGGCCACCAATCCTGCGAATCGGTCATCAGGGCGGTGAGGTCGGCGATCACGGCGTTCAGGTCGAGGCTTTTGAATTCCTTGGCGTAGTCGAACGCCTCGCCCATCGGATCGGAGAGTTCGGAATGCTGGTGGAGAACCTGGAGGTTGAGTTGGTTCGGCCACCAGTCGCGGTTGGTGCGCCCGCGGGCGCCGCCCGTGAACGGGCACTTGCCGGCGGCGTCGTCTACTTTTGCGTCCATGTCTTTCTCTCCGATTCCGTAATCCAAATTCGGGCTTCGCCGCGCCGGCGCGCCTCGGCGCATTCGCTCGACATCGCCCGACGGGCTCGAGAGCCCGCGGTCCGCCGGATGCGACGGTACCGCCAACCCCACGATCAAATCCAATTGCATTTCCTGACCGCGTCGATAGGATTTTGTTATGTCCGTGCTGACGCTCAAACAGATGCGCTATTTCGACGCGCTGGCCCGGCTGCTGCATTTCGGCAAGGCGGCGGAGGCCGTCAATGTCTCGCAGCCGGCGCTTTCCGCCCAGATCGCGGACATGGAGGCGAAGCTCGGCTACCGCCTCTTCGAGCGCCGCCGCGGCCGCATTGCGCTGACCTCGCAAGCGCTCGCCTTCCAGCCGCGGATCGAGCGCATCTTGGCCGAGGTCAAGGATTTGGAGGATATGGCGGCGGTCAAGCGCGGCGTCCTCGAAGGCCGTTTCCGGCTCGGCATCATCCCGACGGTCGCGCCCTATCTCCTTCCGGAAATTCTGCCTGAACTCCGCCGCGCCTATGGCGGGCTCGAGCTTGAGCTGAAGGAAGCGGTCACCGAAGCGCTGGTGGCCGAACTTGAGGGCGGCCGGATCGACGCCGCGATCCTTGCCCTTCCCCTTCACGCCGCGCGGCTTGAAATCCGGCCGCTCTTCGACGACCGGTTCTTCCTCGCCGCCTCGACCCATGACAAGGGCTTCGCCGTCGGGCCGGTGACGCCGAAAGGCATCGATCCGAGCCGGCTGCTGCTCCTCGACGAGGGCCACTGCCTGCGCGATCAGGCGCTTCAACTATGCGGCAACATCCACCGCAAGGCGCTCGCCAATTACGGCGCAACCAGCTTGACGACGATCCTGCAGATGGTCGGGCACGGCATGGGCGTCACCCTGATTCCGGAAATCGCCGTAGAGACGGAAAGCCGCCATCCGGCGATCCGCATTCTGCCCTTCGCCGAACCGGTTCCGGCGCGTCGGATCGGCCTCGCCTTTCGCAGAGGGAGCGAGCGCGAAGCGGATTTCACCGCGCTTGCCGAGATCATCCGCCGAAATCGACCGGCCCGGCCGAAAAACGGACGGCGCGGCAAGATTGTAGAGGCGGCCTGAGCCCGGACACTTCCGCCGCTCGCTTTTTTGCGGCTGTCCTCGTCTCGACGAATCTGATTTCTTCGGCGCCGCCCATTCGGGGCGGCAAGGGTGATTGCGTCAATCAAATTTTAAAAGAGGGAAGCCATGCAAAAAGCCATTGCGGAATTCATCGGCACGTTCACGCTCGTCTTCTTCGGCTGCGGCGCGGCCGTGATCGGCGGCATGGGGACTGGACCGACGGCGATCAACGTGCTTGGCGTCGCACTCGCGTTCGGCTTGGCGCTGATCGCCATGGCCTATGGGGTCGGCCCGGTCTCGGGCTGTCACATCAATCCCGCGGTGAGCTTCGGCGCCTTCGTCGCCAAGCGGATGAGCCTCAACGATCTTGTCACGTACGTCATCGCGCAGATCGTCGGCGCCATTGTCGCCGCGCTCGTCCTCAGCTTGATCCTTTCAGGCAAAGCGCAGGGCTGGACCGGCGGGCTCGGCCAGAACGGTTGGGGCGCCGGCTATCTCGGCGAATACAACGCCCTCTCCGCTTTCGTTTTCGAGGTCGTGGCGACCTTCTTGTTCCTCGTCGTCATTCTCGGCGTGACGCATAGCGACACGCCGCCGCACATATCGGGCGTCGCCGGCATCGCCATCGGCCTGACCTTGGCGGTCATTCATATCGCCGGCATTAATGTCGACGGCGTTTCGGTCAATCCGGCGCGCTCGCTCGGCCCCGCCTTGGTCGGCATGGGCGGCAACCCGCACGCCCTCGCGCAAATCTGGCTGTTCATTCTCGCGCCATTGATCGGCGCCGGCGCCGCGGGGCTGGTCTTCGCCAACGGCGTGATCGGATACAAGAAAGCGTAGAGGCGCGGGAGCATACCTTCTCCCCGCTTCGCGGGGAGAAGGTGGCGCGAAGCGCCGGATGAGGGGCTGCGCAGGACGCCGCAAGTACGTTTCTGTTGTACTTTCAGGCGCCGCGGCGCCACGTCGCCCGATCGCCGTCAACCCGCCGTAGCGCCTCGAACGCTGGCGCGAAGATACAAACGACGGTGCGGCGCTATGGCGGGTCCTTCGCTTCGCTACGGCCCTTCGGGTGACTGCGATCGGTTGGCGCGGCTTGTTGGCCACCAAGACATTTGCTGATCGAAACGGCCGAACGGCCGGTTTCGTCAGCAAAATGACTTGGACGCCAAAGGCCATCGACGCGGCGCAAGGATTGGCGGAAAGTCTCCTTTCCGCAGACATCCCTGCCTCGCCGGAAGAAGGCTTGCGCGTCGGCGCGCATCGCGCGACAAGCCGCGCATGCTGCATATCAGCGAGCTCACCTATCGGATCGGCCCGCGCCTGCTGATCGACCAGGCCAGCGTGGCGCTGCCGGCCGGCGCGCGGGTCGGGCTGGTCGGCCGCAACGGCGTCGGCAAGACGACTCTGTTCCGGCTGATCGCCGGCGAGATCGCGCCGGAAAGCGGGACGATCGCGCTGCCGAAGCGCGCCCGGCTCGGCCGGGTCGAGCAGGAGGCGCCGGCCGGGGCGCAGAGCCTGATCGATTTCGTGCTGCAGGCGGACAAGGAGCGCGCCAGCCTGCTGGCCGAGGCCGAGCACGCGACGGACGGCGCCCGCATTGCCGAAATCCAGACCCGTCTCGCCGATATCGGCGCGCATGCGGCGCCGGCCCGCGCCGCCGGCATTCTCGCCGGCCTCGGCTTCGACGACGAGGCGCAAAAACGGCCGTTGTCGGAATTTTCCGGCGGCTGGCGGATGCGCGTCGCGCTGGCGGCGGTGCTGTTCTCGGCGCCCGACCTGTTGCTGCTCGACGAGCCGACCAATTATCTCGATCTCGAAGGCGCGCTGTGGCTCGTCGACTACCTTGCGCATTGCCCGGCGACGATCATCGTCATCAGCCATGACCGCGATTTGCTCGACGAAGTCGCCAACCATATCCTGCATCTCGACCGCGGCAAGCTGAGCCTATGGAGCGGCGGCTACACGCAATTCGAACGCCAACGCCGCGAGCAGCAGGCCCTGCAAGAAAAGGCGCTGAAGAAGCAGGAGGAGAAGCGCGCCCATCTGCAATCCTTCGTCGACCGCTTCCGCGCCAAGGCGAGCAAGGCCAAGCAGGCGCAAGCCCGCATCAAAATGCTCGCCAAGCTCGCGCCGGTCGCCGTTCTGCGCGACGAGGAGGTCCTGCCCTTCCGGCTGCCGCCGCCGAAAAAGCCGCTTTCGCCGCCGATCATCGCGATGGAGCTGGCGAGCGTCGGCTATGGCGAGCGCGCCGTCCTGTCGCGCCTCGATTTGACGCTCTCGAACGACGACCGGATCGGCCTTCTCGGCCAGAACGGCAACGGCAAATCGACCTTCGCCAAGCTGCTCGCCGGCCGGCTCGCGCCGATGTCCGGGACGGTCAGGCGCGCAAGCAAGCTTGACGTCGGCTTCTTCGCGCAGCATCAGATCGACGATCTCGATCCTTCCGGCACGCCTTACAGCCACGTCGCCGCGCTGATGCGCGGCGCGCCGGAGGCGAAGATCAGGACGCGCGCCGCGCAAATGGGCTTTTCCGGCGCAAAGGCCGACACCGCGGCGAGCCAGCTTTCGGGCGGCGAGAAGGCGCGGCTGCTGATGGGGCTTGCGACATTCGGCGGACCGCAGCTCGTCATCCTCGACGAGCCGACCAACCATCTCGACATCGACAGCCGCGCCGAGCTGATCGAGGCGATCAACGATTACGACGGCGCCTGCATCCTCGTCTCGCATGACCGGCGGTTGCTCGAAGCCTGTGTCGACCGCCTGTGGCTGGTCGCCGACGGCCGCGTGACGCCGTTCGACGGCGACCTCGACGATTACCGCCGCTTCGTGCTCGCCAAATCCGCGCCGGAGGCGAGCGAAAGAACGGCCGCCGAGGCGCCGGGCCGGCGCGCCGGGCGGCGCGATGCGGCGAGAGCGCGCCGCGACCTCGCGCCGCTCCGCAAGGACATCGCCGCCGCCGAGGATAAGATGCGGCGCTTCGCCGATCTGATCGCTCGCGTCGACGAAGCGCTCGCCAGGCCGGAGACTTTCGCCGGCGATGCGGCAAGAGCGCTCGAATTGTCGCGCCAGCGCGGCGAGTTGGAGAAGGCTTTGGTCGCGGCCGAGGAGCAATGGCTGACGCTGGCCAGCGAGGCGGAGTCGGTCGGCGGCGCCGGATGATTCCCAATGTCATTCCCGCGAAAGCGGGAATCCAGGAAGCTCCGTGCTTGTCGGATAGGCCGTACTGGATTCCCGCTTTCGCGGGAATGACATTTGCGGAAGTCGGCTCGTCGCCTATTGCCACGGCGGGTCGCGGTGCTAGGCTAGGCGCGCGGCGATTAAAGAAAGTT
>DATGLU010000571.1:0-6190 GCA_035294045.1 Roseiarcus sp.
CGCTGGTATTCGAACAAGACCGAATACGGCAAGCTCCTGCACGAGGACATGAAAATCCGCGCCGTGCTGATGAAGAACTTGAAGCAGGCGGCGGTGTCGAAAATCGTCATCGAGCGCCCGCACAAGAAATGCCGCGTGACGATCCATTCGGCGCGGCCCGGCGTGGTCATCGGCAAGAAAGGCGCGGATATCGACAAGATCCGCAAGCTCGTCGCCAAGCTGACGGATTCGGAAGTCGTCATCAACATCGTCGAGGTGCGCAAGCCCGAAATCGACGCGACGCTGGTCGCCGACTCGATCGCCCAGCAGCTCGAGCGCCGCGTCGCCTTCCGCAGGGCGATGAAGCGCGCGGTGCAGTCGGCGATGCGCCTTGGCGCCGAGGGCATCCGCATCAATTGCTCGGGGCGCCTGGGGGGGGCCGAAATCGCCCGGCTCGAATGGTATCGCGAGGGCCGCGTGCCGCTGCATACGTTGCGCGCGGATATCGATTACGGGATCGCCACCGCCCACACCGCCTATGGCACGTGCGGCATCAAGGTTTGGATCTTCAAGGGCGAAATTCTCGAACACGATCCGATGGCGCAGGACAAGCGGCTCGCCGAGGCCGAGCATTCCGGCGGCCGGCCGCGGCGCGAACGCGAATCGCGCGATCGCGACGCGGCCTGATCGAATCGAAAGTTGACCGACCATGCTGCAACCGAAGCGAACCAAATACCGAAAGGCCTTCAAGGGCCGCATTCACGGCGCCTCAAAAGCCGGGTTTGAATTGGCCTTCGGCCAGTTCGGGCTGAAGGCGATGGAGCCGGATCGCGTCAGCGCGCGCCAGATCGAGGCGGCGCGCCGCGCTCTGACCCGCCATATGAAACGCGCCGGCCGCGTCTGGATTCGCGTCTTCCCGGACGTGCCGGTCTCCAAGAAGCCGATCGAGGTGCGCATGGGCAAGGGCAAGGGCGCGCCGGAATTGTGGATCGCCCGCGTCGCGCCGGGCCGCATCATGTTCGAGATCGACGGCGTGCCGATCGAGACGGCGCGCGAGGCGATGAATCTGGCCGCGGCGAAACTGCCGATCAAGACGCGCTTCGTGCAGCGCATCGCCGAATAGGGAGACGATCCATGAAATCGAAGAACCGTCTCTCGGACTTGCGCGTGATGACCGAGGATCAACTCGCCGACGAGATGCTGGCGCTGAAGAAAGAGCAGTTCAACCTGCGCTTTCAGCGGGCGAGCAGCCAGCTTCAGAACACCGCGCGGGTGCGCCTGGTGCGCCGCGATCTGGCGCGCGCCAAGACTGTCGCCGCCGAGAAGAACGCCGCGAAGACCAAGGGCTGAGGACGAGAACCATGCCGAAACGAATTCTCCAGGGCGTCGTCGTCAGCGACAAGCAGGACAAGACTTTGGTCGTGAAGGTCGAGCGCCGCTTCACGCATCCCTTGCTGAAGAAGACGGTGCGCCGCTCCAAGAATTATCACGCCCATGTCGAGAACAAGACCCAGAAGGTCGGCGACCTGGTTTCGATCGAGGAGACGAAGCCGATCTCGAAGCTGAAGCGCTGGATCGTGGTCGGGGATTCCTCGAAGGGCTGAACGGGTCAGGAAAAGGGTGAGGAGGCGAGAGCCTCCATCGGATGGAGGTCCGGCGTGAAGCGCCGGAAACCGGTCCGATCAGAAAGCGAGAATTGACATGATTCAGATGCAGACCAATCTCGACGTCGCCGACAATTCCGGCGCCCGCCGGGTGATGTGCATCAAGGTGCTTGGCGGCTCCAAGCGCAAATACGCCTCGGTCGGCGACATCATCGTCGTCTCGGTCAAGGAGGCGATTCCGCGCGGCCGCGTCAAGAAGGGCGACGTGATGAAAGCCGTCGTCGTGCGCACGGCGAAGGACATCCGCCGCTCCGACGGCTCGGTGATCCGCTTCGATTCCAACGCCGCGGTGCTGATCAACAACCAGGCCGAGCCGGTCGGCACGCGTATTTTCGGGCCGGTGCCGCGCGAATTGCGCGCCAAGAACCACGTCAAGATCATTTCGCTCGCGCCGGAGGTGCTGTGATGGCGGCCAAGATCAAGAAGGGCGACAAGGTCGTCGTCCTGGCCGGCCGCGACAAGGGCCGGTCCGGCGAGGTCCTCTCGGTCGATCCGCGCGAAAGCCGCGCGGTCGTGCAGGGGATCAATCTCGTCAAGCGCCATCAGCGCCAGACCATGCAGCAGGAAGGCGGCATTGTTTCCAAGGAATCCTCGATCGACCTTTCCAATCTGGCGATCCTCGATCCGAAAAGCGGCAAGCCGACTCGCGTCGGCTTCAAGACTCTCGATGACGGCCGAAAGGTTCGTTTCGCAAAGCGTTCCGGAGATTTGATCGATGGCTGAGGCAAAAAGCGAAAAGCCCGGCAAAGCCGCCAAGACGCCCAAAGCCGAAGGCAAGGCCGCGGCGCAGAAGCCGGCCGAGGGCCAGAAGCAGGCCAAGGGCAAGCCGGCCGCCGCCGAGAAAGCCGCCGAAGGCAAGGTCGCGGCGCCGCCGAAGGACTATGTCGCGCGGCTGAAAAAGACCTATCGCGACGAGATCGTGCCCAAGCTGGTCAAGGAGTTCGGCTACAAGAACGCGCTCGAAGTGCCGCGCCTCGACAAGATCGTGCTCAATATGGGCGTCGGCGAGGCGGTGAACGACACCAAGAAAGTCTCCGCCGCGGCGGCCGATCTCGCTCTTATCGCCGGCCAGAAGCCGGTGATCACCCGCGCGCGCAAGGCGATCTCGACCTTCAAAGTGCGCGAGAACATGCCGATCGGCGTGAAAGTCACGTTGCGCAAGAGGCGGATGTACGAATTCCTCGATCGTCTCGTCAACGTGGCGCTGCCGCGCGTGCGCGACTTTCGCGGGCTCGATTCCAAGTCCTTCGACGGACGCGGAAACTATGCTCTCGGCGTCAAGGAGCACATCATCTTCCCGGAGATCAACTACGACAAAACGGAAGCGATGCTTGGCATGGATATCGTCGTCTGCACGACGGCCAAGACCGACGCGGAGGCGCGCGCTTTGCTGCGCGCTTTCAATTTCCCATTCCGGCAGTGAGCGCCAAGGGCTCAAACGCGGAACTGCGAGGCTGAACGATATGGCGAAAAAGAGTTCGATCGAGAAGAACAACCGGCGTGCGAAGCTGGCCAAGCAATATGCCGGCCGCCGCAAGCGCCTGCTGGCGATCGCTAACAATGAAGGTCTGGCGATGGAGGAGCGCTTCGAGGCGCGCCTTAAGCTCAACCAATTGCCGCGCAACGCCTCGCCGGGGCGTATCCGCAATCGCTGCGAGATCACCGGCCGGCCGCGCTCCGTCTACCGCAAGCTCAAAATGTCGCGCATCGCGCTGCGCGAGCTCGGCAACAAGGGCTTGATCCCCGGCCTCGTCAAGTCGAGCTGGTGAGGAACTAAGAACATGGCGATGAACGATCCTTTGGGCGATATGCTCACCCGCATCCGCAACGCGCAGATGCGCCGCCGCAGCAAGGTCTCGACGCCGGGCTCGAAATTGCGCGCTCATGTGCTCGACGTGCTTCAGGCCGAAGGCTATATCCGCGGCTATTCGACGACCGAATTCGGCAATGGCCGCACCGAATTCGAGATCGAGCTGAAATACTCGGACAATCAGCCGGCTATCCGGCAGATCGAGCGCGTCTCGAAGCCGGGCCGGCGGGTCTATTCCGCGGTCGACGCCATGCCGCGCGTCGCCAACGGCCTCGGCGTGACGATCGTCTCGACGCCGAAAGGCGTCATGGCCGATCACGCGGCGCGCGAACAGCATGTTGGCGGCGAAGTCCTGTGCAAGGTCTTCTGACCGGCCAAAACGACGGAACAAAACGATGTCTCGTATCGGCAAGAAGCCTGTCGCGGTTCCCAGCGGCGTCACCGCCAAGCTGGACGGCCACACCGTGGCCGTCAAAGGCGCCAAGGGCGAATTGACCTTCACCGCGCCCGACGATGTGGACCTCAAGATCGAGGGCAATCTGATCTCGGTCGCGCCGCGCAACGAATCGAAGCGCGCCCGCGCGATGTGGGGCATGTCGCGCTCGCGGATTCAGAACCTCGTCGCCGGCGTCACCAAGGGTTTCGAAAAGAAGCTCGAAATCAACGGCGTCGGCTATAAGGCGGCGGTGGCGGGCAAGAATTTGCAATTGTCGCTCGGCTACAGCCATGACGTGGTCTTCCCGATTCCGGCCGGCGTCGCGATCACGACGCCGAAGCCGACCGAAATCACGATCGCCGGCGCCGACAAGCGCCAGGTTGGCCAGGTCGCGGCGGAAATCCGCGCCATCCGCAGGCCCGAGCCCTATAAGGGCAAGGGCGTGAAATATGTCGACGAATTCATCTTCCGCAAGGAAGGCAAGAAGAAATAAGGAGCGCGCAGATGGCGCAGAAAACCGGGGATCGGCGCAAGGCCCGCGTTCGTCGCGCGGTGCGCGCGCATGCTTACGGGCGTCCTCGCCTGAGCGTGTTTCGCTCGTCGGCGCAGATTTATGCGCAGGTGATCGATGACGAGAAGGGCGTGACGATCGTCGCCGCGTCGACCCTTGAAAAGGCCAACCGCGATGCGTTGAAGACCGGCGCGAATATCGAGGCGGCGCGCCATGTCGGCAAGCAGATCGCCGAGCGCGCCATCAAGGCCGGCGTCAAGCAGGTCGTGTTCGATCGCGGCGGCTACTTGTTCCACGGGCGCGTCAAGGCGCTCGCCGAGGCGGCCCGCGAGGGCGGTCTCGACTTTTAGCTCCATCGCCGCGGTCATCGACCGCGGCGATGACAGAAAACCAAGCGAGCGGGAGCGAGGGCTCCCGCGTCAAGTGACGGAAGAGATCAGATGGCGCGTGAAGGTGAAGGCGGCCGCGGCCGCGAACGCGATCGGGAAGAGCGGGACAGCGAATTCGTCGACCGCCTCGTCCATATCAATCGCGTCGCCAAAGTGGTGAAGGGCGGCCGGCGCTTCGGCTTCGCCGCCCTGGTCGTGGTCGGCGACCAGAAGGGCCGGGTCGGCTTCGGCCATGGCAAAGCGCGCGAAGTTCCGGAGGCGATCCGCAAGGCCACGGACGCGGCCAAGCGCGGCCTCGTCCGCGTGCCGCTGCGCGAAGGGCGCACCTTGCACCATGACGTTCGGGGCCGGCATGGCGCCGGCAAGGTCGTGTTGAGGGCCGCGCCGGCCGGCACCGGCATCATCGCCGGCGGCCCGATGCGCGCCGTATTCGAATCGCTTGGCGTCCATGATGTGGTTGCCAAAAGCCAAGGCTCATCCAATCCTTACAACATGATCCGCGCGACTTTTGATGCGCTGAAGCAGGAAGACAGCCCCCGCTCGGTCGCCCAGCGGCGCAACATCAAGGTCTCGACGCTGCAATCGCGCCGCCAGGGCGTCGAAGCCGACGCGGCCGATTCTTGAGAGACGCGCCCATGACCGACAGCAAGACCATCACGCTCGAACAGATCAGCAGCGCCATTGGCCGGCGCGCCGACCAGCGCCAAACATTGATCGGGCTCGGCCTCAACCGAATCGGCCGGCGCTCGACGATTGCCGACACGCCGGCGGCGCGCGGCATGATCGCCAAGGTCGCGCATCTCGTGCGCGTCGTGGAGTAAGTCGCTGTCATTTCCGGAATGACACGTAGGTTTCTAACGGCGGCTCGGCCGCCCGCGATCGATGTGGAACGAACATGAAGCTCAACGGCATTTCCGATAATCCGGGCTCGTCCAAGCCGCGCATGCGCGTTGGGCGCGGGATTGGCTCGGGCAAGGGCAAGCAGGCGGGGCGGGGCGGCAAGGGCCAGACGGCGCGCTCAGGCGTGCGCATCAAGGGCTTCGAAGGCGGCCAGATGCCGCTGCATCGGCGCTTGCCGAAGCGCGGCTTCGTCAACCCTTCCGCGCGCGACGTCAACGAGGTCAATCTCGGCCGCATCCAGGCGGCTTTCGACGCCGGCAAGCTCGACGCCGCCAAGCCGGTGACGGTCGACGCGTTGGTGGCGGCGGGCGTCTGCGCGCGGGCGCGCGACGGCGTCAAAATCCTCGGTAAGGGCGAGATCACGGCGAAGCTGACCTTTGAAGTGCTCGGCGCGTCCAAAAGCGCGGTGGCCGCCATCGAAAAGGCGGGCGGCGCGGTCAAAGTGCTCGCGGGCGAAGCCGCCACGGCCTGAGCTTAAAACGCCGATGACAAATCGCGCCG
>DATGLU010000572.1:0-10736 GCA_035294045.1 Roseiarcus sp.
GATTCTGCCGACGCTTGTCAACGCCGTCGAACGGCGAGGCGCGGCGGGCGAATTGCTGTTCACCCGCATCACGATCTTCAACGCCACCGACCGGCGGCGCTACGAATGCGAGCTCTTGGAGGCGCGCAAGGCGGCGGAGCAGGCGAACGCCGCCTTGCGCGAGCTCAATGCGACGCTTGAAGCGCGCGTCGCCTCCGAGGTGGCGAAGCGGGTGAATGCGGAGGAGGCTTTCCGGCAGGCGCAGAAAATGGAGGCGATCGGCCAGCTCACCGGCGGGATCGCGCACGATTTCAACAACCTTCTGACGATCGTCATCGGGGGCCTCGATATGATCGATCGACAGCTTCAGAAGATGTCGGCCTCGCCCGAGGCGGCGCGGATTCGCCGCTCGCGCGCGATGGCGCTTGACGGCGCCAAACGCGCCGCGACGCTGACGTCGAGGTTGCTCGCCTTCTCGCGGCGCCAACCGCTCGCGCCGAGGCCGCTCGACCTCAATCGCCTGGTGATCGGGCTTGCCGACATGCTGCAGCGCTCGCTTGGCGAGACGGTCGCGCTCGAGACGGTGTCGGGCGCCGGTTTGTGGCCTGCTTTCGCCGATCCGTCGCAGCTCGAAAGCGCGCTCGTCAATCTTGCGGTGAACGCCAGAGACGCCATGCCGCGCGGCGGCAAGCTGACCATCGAAACGGCCAACGCGTATCTCGACGAGACGTATGCTTCGGCGGCGCCGGAGCCGGTCAAGCCGGGCCAATATGTCCAGATCGCCGTCTCCGACACCGGCGTCGGGATGACGCCGGAGGTGCTGGCGAAAGCGTTCGATCCGTTCTTCACCACGAAAGAGGTCGGCAAGGGCACCGGCCTGGGCCTCAGTCAGGTGCATGGCTTCGTGCGGCAGAGCGGCGGTCACATTCGCATCTACAGCGAGCCGGGACAGGGCGCGACGATCAAGCTCTATTTGCCGAGGGCGGACGGCGCGGCCGCATCGCAACCGGGTTTTGAGCCCGCCGCTCGCATGCTCGCCGGCGGCAAGGAGACGATCCTCGTCGTCGAGGACGACGACATGCTGCGCGAGTTCAGCACGAGCGCGCTGAACGAGCTTGGCTATCGCGTCCTCCATGCGAAGTCCGCGCCTACCGCGCTCGAATTGCTGCGAAGCGAGCCCGTCGATCTGCTCTTCACGGACGTGGTCCTGCCGGACGGAGCGAATGGGCGGCAACTCGCCGAGGAGGCGGAGCGCCGCCGGCCCGGCCTCAAAGTGCTCTACACAACCGGCTATACGCGCAACGCCATCATCCATTGCGGCCGGCTCGACGCCGGCGTCAGCCTAATCGGCAAGCCGTTCACGTTCGAGGAGCTCGCCCGGAGCGTACGCGCCATCCTCGACCGAAACTAGAAAGGCGCAAAATCCTTTCGCGAAACGTCAGGATCGGGATCGAGACGCTTCCGGGGCGCGGCGGACAGCGGTCGGCGACGCCGGCTGACGATTCTGCCTCTCGGCGCTTCGCCGCCCCGCCGGCCGCTCTTCGTCATTGATGATTTTCCATCCCGCGATCCACAGCGCGCGCAGCCGGTCGCCCGCGCCGCGGAAGAAATCGTCGATCGGCGCGCTTTGCTGCACGCGATCGGTGCGGAAATTTCGCAGCGCTTGGCGCAGCTCGCACCAGGCGACGATGTTCGCAACGTCGGAATAGTAGATCAGCGCCAGGGGCCAGATCGTCCGCTCGGTCAAGCGGCCGAGCTCGTCGCGATAGACGATGGCGAGCTTGCGCTCGTCGCGGATGGCGCGACGGACGGCGGCGAGATCGACGCCTGTCGGAGCCGGGGCGACGGCGCCCCATGCATGCAGGGACCGCGTCTCGAAGGCCTGGCGTAGCGGGCTCGGAATGGCGGCGGCGATTTTCTGGTTGACGCGCCTTGCCGCCTGCTTCAACTCGGCGTCGCCGGTGCGGTCCAGCAAAGCGAGCGCCAGGACGATCGCCTCGCTCTCCTCGATCGAGAACATCAGGGGCGGCAGCTCGAATCCCGGCCGCAGGATATAGCCGACGCCGCGGCCGCCTTCGATCGGGACCCGCATCGCCTGCAACGCCGCGACGTCGCGGTAGATCGAGCGCGGCGCGACTTCCAGCCTTTCGGCGATATCGGCCGCCGTGACCGGCCGCTTGGCGAGCCGCAGGATTTGAATGATCTCGAACAGGCGGGACGCTTTGCGCATGCCGAGCCTTCGCGCTGCTGACAACTGACAGAATGCTGTCAGTTGGCGTCGTGTACATCGCCCGGCGTCGATTTGAAAGGCGGACCTCAAAACAGGATGGAGGCGATGTCGTACACGGAAAATATCTGGCTGTTCCTCCTTCTCCTGTTCGGCATCATCGTCGTGCCGGGCATGGACATGATGTTCGTGCTCGCCAACGCCTTGACCGGCGGGCGCCGCGCCGGGCTTTCGGCGACGGCGGGCGTCATGCTCGGCGGGGCGGCGCATACGCTGATCGGCGCGACCGGCGTCGGCGTCGTCCTGAAGCTGGCGCCGTCGCTTTATGCGGCGATGCTCTTCGCCGGCGCCGCCTATATGGCCTGGATCGGCGTCAGCTTGGCGCGAAGCTCGATCGTTGTCGGCAAAGTCGCCAGCGCCGCGAGCCGCTCCTTGTGGACGGCCTTCCGGCGGGGAACGGCGACCTGCCTGCTCAATCCCAAGGCCTATCTCTTCGTGCTTTCCGTCTATCCGCAATTCTTGAAGCCGCAATATGGCGCTCTTTGGCTGCAGGCGCTGGTCATGGGGGCAATGACCGTTCTGACGCAGCTTTGCATCTATGGCGGACTCGCGCTCGCCGCCGGCCGGAGCCGCGACTTTCTCGTCTCCAATCCACGCACGACAATGCTGGTCGGCCGCGCCGCCGGCGCTCTGCTCATCCTGATCGCGGCCCTGACGGCCTGGCATGGCTGGGCGGGCGGGGCGTCCTAGCATTCTCATCGACGCGCCGCGTTCGATTTGGATCGGAACCGACGGCGAAGCGTTCTTATAGAGAGACTTTCTGTGTGACCTCGTGATCCGCGTCGGACATCGCTTTGCGCTTGCTCTTGCCTGCTGTTTGGCGGCGCTTGTCGCTCTCGCCCGGGCGGGGCCCGCTTTCGCGCTCGACAAGGTGACGTTCGGCGCCAACTGGCTGGCCGATCCGGAGGCCGGCGGCTTTTATCAGGCCGCCGTCGACGGCACCTACGCGAAATACGGCCTCGACGTGACGATCCTGCCCGGCGGCCCGGAAGCCAATGGCGGCATGCTGCTTCTCGCCGGCAAGGTCGACTTCTTCATGGGCGGCGACATGCTTGGCGGCTTCCTCGCCGCCGCGCGCGACATCCCGGTCGTCGCGGTCGCCGCCGAATTCCAGAAGGACCCGCAAATCTTCATGTCGCATCCGGGCGTCGGATTGGACAAATGGACCGACTTGCCCAAAGCGACGGCCTATGTCAGCGCCGGCGGGGTCTATTCGTTCTATGCCTGGATGATCAAGGCTTGGGGATTCAAGGCGGCGAATGTCCGGCCTTACGATTTCAATTCCGCGCCGTTCATTGCCAACAAACATTCGATCCAGGAGGGCTATGTCACCTCCGAGCCTTACGAAATAGAGAAGCGGGGCGGCTTCAGGCCGAACATCTTCCTGCTCGCCGATTACGGCTATTCGACATATGCGACATTGATCGAGGCGACCAGCGCGACCGTCGAGAAGAAGCCCGATCTTGTGCAGCGCTTCGTCGATGCTTCGGCGATCGGCTGGCATCATTATCTTTACGGCGACAATCGCAAAGCCAACGAGGCGATTAAGAAGGCCAATCCCGACATGACCGACGGCCAGATCGCCTATTCGATCGCCGCGCTCAAGAAGTATGGGATCGTTGATTCAGGCGATGCGCTGACGCTCGGCATCGGCGCGATGACCGACGGGCGGATGAAGGCGTTCTTCGATGAAATGGCCAAGGTCGGCCTGCTGAAGCCGGACCTCGATTACAAGAAGGCGTATACGCTGCGCTTCGTGGATAAAGGCGTCGGCGTCGGATTGCGGCCGAAATAGAGCCCAGGATTGGCGACGCTCAGTCGAATTGGAGTTCGTTGAGGCGCAGCGCAAAGGCGGCGGGCGCAAACAACGGGACCAATCGCTCCGACGCTCCGAAATCGCGGCTTTCGCGGAAGCCTTCGGCCGACGGCGCGCGGAACATTCGAACGGCGAGCTTGACGGCGTCGATGACCCATAGCTCGCGCACGCCGAACGATGCGTAAAGCGCCGCCTTGCGACCCATGTCGTAGCGTAAAGAAGAATCCGCGATTTCAACGACGAGGAGCACGCTGGTTCCTGAAAGCTTCTTCAGGCCGTCGGCGCGCCGATAAATAACGATGTCGGGCTCGAGGTAAGTATCCTCGGAGAGGCGGAAGGTCGTCTCCGGCGCCAAGGCGCAATCGTCAGGCCTCAAGCGATACCAGCGATCGAGCAGAGCGGTTTTGACCACTTCGTGCTGTTCCCCCTTCGGCGACATCGGAACCAACTCGCCGTGGATCAGCTCGACACGCTCGTCCTCCTCCATCGCGCCGGCGGCGACCATCGCCTCCACCTCGGCGACTGTGAATCGGCGGCGGGGCGATTGGTTAGATGGGTTCGCCATCGATCTGTCCTGAAATTCCTTTCAGAAGGCCTGCAACCGGCCGAGCCGGCGACGACGCTGACCCGTCGCTACGCCACCTTTCGCGGCCGCTCCTTGGCGAAGGGGCTGAGGCCGAGCCATTGCTGCATCGAGCGCGAGATGGCGGGATCGCCGCTCAGCGCGATCCGTCCTTCGGCGATTTCTTCGGCGAGGGTGGTGAGGCCCATCCAGATTGACGTCATCGTCCTCAGCGACGTCTCGACATGCAAGTCCAAGTCGAAACCCGGATCGATCCAACAGAGATCGACCGCGCGCCCGTCGACGATGAGCCACCAATCGCGTTGCGCCGCCGGCAGTTCCGGATAGTGAAACTGGATCGTGCAGCGGCGCGGCGGAATGGGCGTCGGATCGAGATGCCGGCGTATGTCCCACATCAGAAGGGAAGGATCGAGGTTCTTCAGCGATTGCCTGGTTTCGACCCAGCGCTGGCCCCAGAAGCCGAGCGTCATGACGAGGTCGCGCATGTCCTCTCCCGCCGCGGTCAGCCGATATTCCGGGCCGCCATGCGCGCCCTGCCGGGCGATGATCAAGCCGGCTTGCTCCAGCTCTTTGAGCCGTTTCGACAACAGCGTCGCCGACATTCGCGGCACGCCTCGGCGAATGTCGTTGAAGCGCTGGCTGCCGCAGAGAAGCTCGCGCATGACGAGGGCGGTCCATCGCGTGCAGAAGATTTCCGCGGCCATGGCGACCGGGCAGAATTGACCATAGCTGGCGGTCATCTCACGGCTCCTCCCTTTCGCCGGCAAGCGGGGAGCTTAAGACAGGACCTCGGCTCCGGCGAGTGCAGAATCTGGACCGGAAAATCGTCGCGATCGCTTGCCGAAGCACGGAGCCGCTCCACTTTCGGGACTGGACGGACAAGAGGCCCTTTGGCGAGATTCGCGCCGTTTGCATCTGGCGAGAGGAGGGACCTCATGAGCGCCGTAGAACCATTGGCGACAGAGACGCCCGCAGGCGATCCGTTGTCGATCGCCCGTCGGCTTGGCCCGATCTTCGCCGAGCGGGCGGCAAAGGCGGGCGATTCGGACGATTTCGTCGCGGCAAATTTCAACGATCTCAAGGCGTCGGGCCTGGTCGAGGCCGGCGTGCCGGCGGAACTCGGCGGCGGCGGCGCCGAGGTCGCGGCGCTGAGCGCGATGCTTCGCGAACTGGCCCGCCATTGCGGCTCGACGGCGCTCGCTTTTTCCATGCATACCCACCAGGTCGCCATACCCGCCTGGCGCTGGACCCGCCAGAAGGCGACGGCGGTCGCGCCGCTCCTCAAGAAGGTCGCCCAGGAGCGGCTGATCCTGCTCTCCAGCGGCGGCTCCGATTGGATCGCCGGCTCGGGCAAGGCCGAGCGGGTCGAGGGCGGCTATCGCATCACCGCGCGCAAAATCTTCTGCTCGGCCTCGCCGGCCGGCGACATGCTGATGACCGCCGCCGTGCTGGAGGGCGAGCCGGATGGCGCCAATGTGCTGCATTTCGCCGTTCCGATGCGCGCGCCCGGCGTGACGGTCCTGAACAATTGGCGGACGATGGGCATGCGCGGCACGGCTTCCAACGACGTGCTGATCGAAGGCTATTTCGCGCCTGAGGGCTCGATCGGCGCCAAGCGCGAGCAGGGGCGATGGCATCCGCTGTTCGAGATCACCGCGATGATCGCCTTCCCGCTGATCTACGCGGCCTATCTCGGCGTCGCCGAAGGCGCCCGGACGACCGCCATCAAAATGGCGGCGAAACGTCGGGCGAGCCCGCACGTGATCGAGCTGGTCGGCCGCATGGATACCGAGCTCCGCGCCGCCCAATACGCGCATGAGGCGATGCTGGCCGCCGCGCGCGGCGAGCCGGGCCCGGCGACGACGAACGAGATCATGATCGGGCGCTCGCTTGTCGCGCGGCATGCTTTGGCCGCGACCGAGCTGGCGATGGAGGCGGCGGGCGGCGGCGCCTTCTATCGCGAATACGGGCTGGAGCGCCGGTTCCGCGACATTCAGGGCGCCCGGTACCATCCGATGCAGACGGGCCCGCAGCAGGAATTCGCCGGCCGCATGGCGCTCGGGCTTGACGTCAGCAGGACGTTCTGAGGGATGATCTTCGCCGCCGCCTCAAGGCGGCAACGCTCCTTCACGCCGTCCGCTTGCGCGACTTGGCGAATGTGTCGAAGGCCACGGCGAGGACGATGATCACGCCGATGATGATCTGCTGGACATAGGGCGAGACTTCCATCAGGACGAGGCCGTTGAGCAGCACGCCGATCAGGATCGTGCCGATCACCGTGCCGAATATCGTGCCGACGCCGCCGAACAGGCTGGTGCCGCCGATCACCACCGAGGCGATCACGGTCAGCTCATAGCCGACGCCCGCCACCGCCTCCGACGAGTTCAGCCGCGCGGAGAGTACGAAGCCGCCGAGGCCGGCGAAGAAGCCCATAATGACATAGACGCTGCCGATCACGCGCAAGACGTTGAGGCCGGCGAGTCGCGCCGCCTCGGGATTGCCGCCGACCGCATAGACTTGCCGGCCATAACGCGCGTAGCGCAGCGCGACATGGGCGAGGATGGCGAAGGCGACGAAGATGATCACCGGCACCGGCACGGGCCCGATCTTACCCTGGCCCCACCAGACATAATTGGGATCGAAGCCGCTGATCGGACCGCCGCCGGCGAACAGCAAGGCGGCGCCGCGAAACACCGACATGCCGCCAAGCGTCACGACGAAAGGCGGCACTTTGAACCGGGTGATTGCCTGTCCCTGCAACCAGCCGCCGGCAACGCCGACCGCCACCGCGGCCAAAGCCGCCAATGGCCAGCCATAGCCGAGCGCGTCCTGCCCCGCGCCGACCGAGAAGCGATTGGAGAGGCCGCCCTTGTCGACGGCCGCCGCGACCAGGCCGGCGAAAGCGAGCAGCGAGCCGATCGAAAGGTCGATGCCGGCGGTCAGGATGACGAAGGTCATGCCGACGGCGAGCAGCCCATAGACCGAGACCTGCCGCATCACATTGAACAGGTTGAACGGGCTCAAGAAGCGCGGCTGGAAGATCGAGAAGGCGACCATCAGCACGATCAGAAAGACCAAAGGCGCGTAGCGGGCGAGCAGCCCGACGAGATCGGCCCGCCCGGGCGCGGCGATGTCCATGCGTCTTGCTTGGGTCATGCCCGCCTCCAGCTCACGCCGCCGCCTTGGCGCTGAGGGTCATCATCGTCATCAGCCGCTCTTCGGTCGCGCTTTCGCGGTCGATCTCGCCGGTGATCCGGCCCTCGCGCATCGTCACGATGCGGTCGCTGATCGCCAGAATCTCGGCGAGCTCCGACGAGATGGCGATGACGGCGATTCCCCTCTGCGCCATTTCGAAGAGAAGATTGTGCACCTCGACCTTGGCGCCGATATCGATGCCGCGCGTCGGCTCGTCGACGATCAGCACTTTCGGCTGCAAGGCGAGCCAGCGGGCGAGCACCACTTTCTGCTGATTGCCGCCGGAAAGATTGGCGACGATCTGCTCCTGGCTCGCCATGCGGATGTTCAAAGCCTTCCGGTATTCGTCGACCATGCGCCGCTCGGCCGCTTCGTCGATGAAAACCTTGGCGCGCAAGATGCGCCCGTGCGCGGCCATGCTCAAATTGAAGCGGACGCCGAGCGACAGGAACAAGGCCTGCTGCTTGCGGTCCTCCGGCACCAGGCCGACGCCGCGGCGGATCGCGTCCTGCGGCGAGCGGATCACGACCGGCTGGCCGTCGATCAAGACGCGGCCGGAATCGAACGGATCGGCGCCGAAAACGGCGCGCGCCAGCTCGGTCCGTCCGGCGCCGACCAGGCCGGCGACGCCGAGAATTTCGCCGCGCCGCACTTCCAGCGAGACATTGTCGAGAACCGTCGCGGTCTGGTCCTGCGCGGTGCCGCGGCGCGACAGGTTTTCGACCTTGAGCGCGACAGCGCCCGTCTTGGCCGGCGCGCGATGGGCGAAGAGCGC
The DNA here is from genome assembly GCA_035294045.1 of Roseiarcus sp. Lineage (GTDB taxonomy): Bacteria > Pseudomonadota > Alphaproteobacteria > Rhizobiales > Beijerinckiaceae > Roseiarcus. Next base: position 8,636 of record DATGLU010000572.1, read on the forward strand.
GTCGACCTGCCGGCCGACCATCAGCCGGATGATGCCGTCAATGTCGGTGTCGGAAACCTTTCCGCCGCCGACTTGGCGGCCGTCGCGCAGCACCGTGTAGCGATCGCAAATCTCCATCACCTCTTCGAGGCGATGGGTGACGAAGATGATGCTGAGTCCTTGCGCCTTGAGATCGCGGATGATGCGGAACAGCTTTTCGACTTCTGCCGCCGACAAAGCCGATGTCGGCTCGTCCATGATGATCAGGCGCGACTGCATCGACAGCGCCCGGGCGATCTCGACCATCTGCTGCTCGGCGACGGAGAGATCGCGCACCAGCGCGCGCGGCTTCAGGCCGAGCCCGAGCCGCTCGGTGATTGCTCGCGTCTCGGCCGCCATCTTGCGCCAATTGACGAACGGCCCAGCGCCCGGCTCGCGGCCGATGAACACGTTCTCGGCGACGCTCATATTCGGCGCGAGCGTGAATTCCTGGTAGATGGTGACGATGCCGAGCCGCTGCGCGTCTTGCGGCGAGGCCAGGATCGCCGGCTCGCCGGCCAGCGAAATCGAGCCGGCGTCCGGCTGCTGCGCGCCGGACAATATCTTCAACAAAGTCGACTTGCCGGCGCCGTTCTCGCCGAGCAGCGCATGGACTTCGCCGGACGAGACTTCGAGCCCGACATCATCGAGCGCCTGCACGCCGGGAAAGCGCTTGCTGATCCCGGACATGCGGAGGAAGGGCTCGGTCATGATCCGGCGGTCGGCAATCGGCAGTCGGCAGTCGGCGAACGGAAAAGGGCGGGCGGGACGAGCGCGACAGGCGCGGTCGCCCCGATTGCCGGCTGCCGATCTGCCGACTGCCGTATCTTCACTTGACTTCGCTCAGCCGCTCGGCCTTGTCGAGATTGTCCTTGGTGATCGCGACCGGCGTCAGCAAGGTGACTTTCTCGGCCGGCTGCTTTCCATCGCGCAGGAACGCAACCAGGATGTCCAGCGCCTTCTGGCTCTGGCCGCCCGGCGACTGCTCGATCGTCGCGGTCATGTTGCCCGCCTTGATCTGGCCGAGCGCCTCGGGCAGCGCGTCGAAGCCGATCAGCTTGACCTTGCCGATGAGGTTGCGCGCCTTGAGAGCCTCCAACGCGCCGAGCGCCATGTCGTCATTGGCGCAGACGATCACGTCCGGCGGCTCCTTCATCCCGTCAAGCGCGGTCTCGGTCATCGACAGGCCTTTGGCGCGGTCGAAGCCGGCCGTGTCCTCGAAGACGAACTTGTATTTGTCCTTGGCCTTGTCGAGCACGTTGTGGAGGCCCTTGTTGCGGTCGATGGCCGGGCTCGATCCGGACTGGCCTTGCAGGTTCATCACCTTGGCGCCGTTCGGGAACAGTTTCTCGATGAGTTCCCCTTGCGCCTCGCCGCCCTTCACATTGTCGGCGCCGACATGGGCGAGCACGCCCGGAACTTTGTCGACGCGGCGGTCGACCGTCACGACCGGGATTTTGGCGTCCACGGCTTCCTGAACGGCCGGCGCGAGGGCGTCGACCTCGTTTGGATCGAGGAACATGCCGTTGACGCCCTTGGTGATCGCCGCCTCGATGTCGGCGGTCTGCTTGGGCGAAGAGCGCTGCCCGTCGGATTCGATAATATCGATGTCCCCGATCTTGGCGGCCTCGGCCTTCACTTCCGCCATCATGTGGGTGAAGAAGGGGAACGCCATGTCGGGAAAGGTGACGAGGATGGTCAGGTGCTTGCCAGCCGCTTGCGCCGGCGCCCCGAAGGTCAGCGCGAGGCTGGCCACGCCCGCTACCAGCGCCGCTTTGGCGACATTTCGGAAGATCATCGGTTTCCTCCCGTATGCGCTCCGCCGGAGCGCATACGGCCCTCGGCGAGCGATTAAGCCGCCCGAACCGGGCGGCCGCTCTTTATCCATTCGCGGCAAAGCGCGAGTCAAGTGAAATGGCTAGAATGTTAGCGGCGCAATTCCGGCGGCGCGCTCACGAGACCGCGCGATGCTTCACCGTCCGGTAAGGTTAAGGCGCGCTCGGCGTTGCGCGCATGGCTGCGGCGGCCGATCGTGGCTCTTCTTTCTTCAAAGAGCCCGGCGATGGATTACGCAACCCAACTT
>DATGLU010000573.1:0-2084 GCA_035294045.1 Roseiarcus sp.
CTGCGCCAACCAGGAACAGCGACAGGCCCCAGGTCGCCAGGAGCGTATCGATGATCCGCCCATAGAGAAACCGTATGATCAGGCGCTCGACCAGGACTCCAAAGACGCCGACAAGAATCGCGCTCGCCGTCGCGGCGACCCACAAGGGGGCGCCGGCATTGCCGGCAAACACGCAGACATAAGCCCCGAGCATCATGAACTCGCCATGCGCGAGATTGATGACCTTCATCATGCCGAAGATCACGGCGAGGCCTAGACTGATCAAGACCAGCAGGGCGATGGCGTAGACCGCCAAATACGCCGTCGTCGCAACCTGATTCAATGAGAACTCCGAAAATACGGCGAGACTTTATAAGGACTCCGTCAGCCCGTCGTCGCCGGACACAAAGGCGAGCCGCCAAACGGGCCAAACGTCCGTTTGGACGGCTCATCATCGTTATCTGGCGTGCGGACAATCCACCGCTTCCGCGCAAAGCGTGAAAGCAACGATCGCCGGTTCACGCTGGCCCTAGAGCGCCGGCTCGTACTGTTTGGTATCGTTGGGATTCTTGATCAGATTGCAGACCGCCTGCGTGTCCGCCGGCTGCCGCTGCGAAAACGATTTGACGACATCGAAGCTGCCGTTTCTGTTGCCCACGCCGATATGGATGTCCATGACGGTGTGATTGGTTTGTCCGTCGATCGTGTAAAGCCCGCCCGCGCCGTTGTACTTTGTCCCGCCCAGCGCATTGATCACGTCGTCCGGTTTGGCGCTTCCGGCTTTCTTGACCGCCTCGGCCCACAACATGATGCCGCGATATCCATATTCGCCATACTCGCCGACATACTCGTCTTCGCCGGAATATTTTTTGAATTTCTGGACGAAAGCCTTCGCGGAGTCGAGCGGCAGCGTGTCGATGAAGGAGGTTGCGATGACGATGCCGTCATTCTCCTGCGGGCTGAGGGTCGCGTTTTCCCGTCCGACGCCGTAGGTGCCGGAGGCCAACATCATGCTCTTCTTGCCGATCGTCGATTCGAACTGGCGATAAAACGCCATATGTGCATCGCCGACCAGCGCCGACCATACGACGTCGGGCTTGGCTGCCTGGATTCGGCTCAGGACGGGGGCGAAATTCGTGACGTCGAGCGGGAAGAACTCGACCGCGAGATCTTGGCCGCCCTTGGCGCGAATGAACTTCTGCATCCACTTGCTGGTGATTTGGCCGTAATTGTAGTCGGCGGCCAATATGTAGCCCTTCTTTCCTCCCCTCTCATCGATCATATAGTCGACGAGCGGTTCGAGCTGTTGAGCCGGAACCATGCCTGTGGAGCAATGCCGGCGGTCGCAAACGCCACCCTCGTAAAGCGAATTATAGAAGTAGAGCCCTTTGAACTTGTCGACGATCGGCCGCATCACCTCGCGCGACGAGCTGGTGACGCCGCCATGGAGCACATCGACTTTGTCGCGGACCATGGCCTGCGTCGCATACTGCGAGTTGAGCTGATTGTTGGATTGGCTGTCGTAGAAGATCAGTTGCAAGGGACGGCCGAGAAGGCCGCCGGCGGCGTTCAGATCGTCGACCGCCATGGCGGCCGCCTTGATCTGCTTCAGGCAGTAGATGTTCAGGCCGCCGGTTTTGTCGAGAATATTCGCGATCTTGATCGGCTCGGCCGCGGCTAGCCCGGCTTTGCTCAAAAGCGCGCTGGCGCTGCCAAAGGCGAGCGCGCCGGAAGCCGTCCGAAAGAACTGACGTCGATTGAATTTCATAGCGCTCCTCCCTTTTTAATCTGGACGGCGGGCCTGACGCGCCCGGGTTCAATTTCTATAGTCCGGCGAACGATGCCTGATGTTTAACCGCCCGCTCCGCGCCGCGACGACAGCAATGGCGCTCCGAAGCACTTTCTTTGCGGTCCCGTTTCAGAGCCGCATCATTTGATCGCCAACTCCTCGCCGACATGGATCGCCAAATCGCCATCGAGATGCGGCCCGACATCGCGCGCAAAACGGGCGACGGCTTGCGAGCCATTGTGCCGCTCCATTGCCGCGCGATCGACGAAGCGCTCGAACGTGGTGAAGACGCAAGGGTCGGTCGCAGACTGCGTCA
>DATGLU010000574.1:0-2000 GCA_035294045.1 Roseiarcus sp.
AAAAGGATCGATGCAGCGGCGCGCGAAACTCCAGCCGGCTTGCATCAGGCAGGTTGCGGCTCTGAGAGAACGCGGGCGACGCATTGCGCGATCGGCGCTCTCCAATCAGGGAGGGCGAGGCCGTGCAGCGCCAGAAGCTTCGAGCAATCGAGCCGGGAATTGGCCGGGCGCCGCGCCGGCGTCGGATATTCGGCCGTCGAAATCTCCTTCACCGCCGCGGCTGGGCCGCCGAGAGCGGCCGAGGCCCCGAAGATCGCCTTGGCGAATCCGGCCCAACTCGTCTCGCCGGACGCGGTCATGTGAAAGACGCCGCGCAAGCGCAAATCGGCGGGCCGCGCCATGAGGTTCCTGACGACGCCGATCACGCCGTCGGCAATGTCGAGCGCGCAGGTCGGATTGCCGTGCTGATCGGCGACGACGGCGATTTCGCTACGCGTCTTGGCGATCCTTAACATCGTCTTGAGGAAATTCGCGCCGAACGGGCTATAGACCCAAGCGGTGCGCAAGATGGCGTAGTTCTGCGCCTCCTCCATCACCGCGACTTCGCCGGCGCGTTTCGACCGGCCGTAAGCCCCGAGCGGCGCGGCCTCGTCCTCCTCGCGATAGGCACGGTCTTTCCGCCCGTCAAAGACGTAGTCCGTCGAGAGATGGACCAGCGGAACTGCGAGGCGCTTCGCAACCGCGGCGACGGCCCCCGCGCCGGCGCCGTTCACCGCCAGCACGAGATCGGGCTCCTGCTCCGCTCGATCAACCGCGGTGTAAGCCGCAGCGTTCACGATCGCGTCGGGCGCGACCGCGGCCAAAGCGCGATGCGCCGAGCCGGGATCGGCAAGGTCGAGCTCCGGCCGGCCGACCGGCAGGATGTCGACATCGTGCTCGCGCGCCCGCTCGATCAGCGCCGTGACCACTTGACCCTGTTTGCCGGTGACGGCGATCCGCAAGCGCGCCATGTCAGTCAAACAGGCGCGGCAGCGCCGCGAGGCGCGGATGCTTCCGGTCCTTCTCGGACAGGATCGCGCGGTCAGGCGCCACCGGCCAGGCGATGCCGAGAGCGGGATCGTCGAAGGCGAGGCCGAAGTCGTGTTCGGCGGAATAGTAGTCGGTCACCTTGTACAAAACCTCGCTGTCCGGCTCCAAGGTGCAGAAGCCGTGCGCGAAGCCGACCGGCACCCAAAGTTGCCGCCAATTGGCGGCGGAGAGTTCGACCGCCACATGCTTGCCGAAGGTCGGCGACGAGCGCCGAAGGTCGACCGCGACGTCGAGCACGCGCCCGCGCGCCACCCGCACCAGCTTGCCCTGGGCGCGCGGCGGCGTCTGAAAATGCAAGCCGCGAATGGTGAACGGATGGGCGGACCAGGAATGGTTGTCCTGGACAAAGGGCCGGCTTTCGACGGGCTCGAAGGCGCGCGCGCTGAACACTTCGGAGAAAAAGCCGCGCTCGTCGGCGAAGCGGCGCGGCGCAACGATCTTAACGTCGGGAATTTCAGTCGGTTCGATCTGCATCGGCGCCTGACGCTTCAAACCGGCGCGCCGAGCCTTTCGCCGCGGTAGACGCCAGCGCGCACCCGCTCCCACCATCGGCGATTGTCGAGATACCATTGCACCGTCTTGCGTAGGCCGGATTCGAACGTCTCGCGCGGCGCCCAGCCGAGCTCGTTCATGATTTTCGTCGCATCGATCGCATAGCGAAAGTCATGGCCTGGCCGGTCGGCGACGAAGGAGATCAGCGAGTCGCGCGCGCCGATCGCCGCGTCGTACTGCAATTCGTCGAGCAAGGCGCAGATTCTGCGGACGACCTCGATATTGGCGTATTCGCTCCGCCCGCCGATATTATAGCTCTCCCCCGGCTTGCCCCGCGAAGCCGCGACGAGGAGCGCCTCGGCATGGTCCTCGACGAAGAGCCAGTCACGCTGGTTCGAGCCGTCCCCATAGACCGGGAGGGCCTGGCCGTGCAGGGCGTTGAGCGTGACGAGCGGGATCAGCTTTTCCGGGAATTGCCA
>DATGLU010000575.1:0-4428 GCA_035294045.1 Roseiarcus sp.
GCTGCGAAATGAACACGTCTCGAGGAGAAACTATTTTAAGGATTCATCTTCCGGCGGCTGGCCTCACGACGTTGTGATGCGCCGGCGCGCGAAATCGCCTTCTACTTGTTCGGCGCGGCGCGCGTCTTGGCGTCGCCGATCTGCGATTCGATGCAGGTCTGCAATTCGACATAGGTCGATTCCGGCGCGACCCTCGCCACATGCGCGCATTCCTTTCTGACCTTGGCCGGATATTGCGCCCATTTCTGTTGCAGCGCCGCCAGCGCCGTCTGCTCGGAGCCGATGCAGGTCTTGTATTCCGCCTTGGCGCGGACGCTGCCGTCGCCGCGGCAAATTCGGTCGACATCGAAATGGGGAATGGCGCTCATGGCCGCCGCGATCAGGACGATCGGAAGCACGATAAGGCTCCTCTCTCTAGCGCGCTATGGCTTGGCCGCCGCTTCGCGCCGGCCGACAAACGCTCGTGAGCAAAGCAGAGGCTGGACGAGCCTTCAAGGGAGCCCGGCGGCGCCTAACGCTTTCGGATCAGGCGACAGCGACGCTCCGCCCTGCTATTGGAGGCAAGCCCGCGCGGGCTCGTCATCCTCAAGAGGCGCTCGTGGCGCAAACCAAACGATTGGCGCCGCTGGTGGGCCGTCGCGACGACTGCCTTCGACCCGCAGCGGACTGCCCGGTGGCCACTCCAGGGGGCGCGTAGAGGAACGAAGATCAAGCTGAGCCGTTGCACGGCCGGGGGGCATCGCCGCGAACGGGGCTCCCGAACGCCAAAGGGAGGAAGTGGGCGCGCCATGCCAGCCACGCTCAACGTCATTTTCGGGCCCTGCGCCGCGGGGAAGACCACCTACGCCCACGCGCTTGCCCGCCGCGAGAACGCCGTCCCCTTCGTGCTCGACGAGTGGGGCGCGCGCCTGTTCGGCCCCGACCTCCAGGGTCCCATCGAGTTCGCCTGGATGCTGGAGCGCCTCGGCCGCTGCAATCAACTGATCTGGTCGACCGCCGCCGACGTGCTCGCCGCCGGCGCCTCGGTGGTCCTCGACGTCGGCGCGATGCGTCGGGCCGACCGGGAGCGCATCCGCCAGATCGCCGAGGAGAAGGGCCTGTCGCCGCAGTGGCACTTCGTCGACGCGCCGCAGGAGGTCCGCCGCGCCCGCGTCGCCGGCCGCAACGCCGCCAAGGGGGAGACCTTCGTCATGGAGGTGACGCCGGAGATGTTCGAGATGCTCGAGGCCATCTACGAGCCTCCGGCCCCGGCGGAGCTGGAGGGCGCGGTGCTGAGCGTCAGCGACGCCGGGATCGCCGCGCCAGCCGTGGCGCAGCCTGAGGCAGTGGACTAGTCAACCGTGGTCCCGTTGCCGGACTCGCCGAGCACGCTGCTCGCGTGACTGACCGGCCCGCATTGCCCTGCGGCCGAGCGGCGCTTTCAGGCGGAAGGCTTGCCGCCCTTCAACGAAATTCGGGCGCCAAGCGTTTGGTTTGGACGACTAGAGTGCATGAGCTCGATGCAATCGTGATCGGCGCCGGGCCGGCGGGACTGGCGACGGCGCAACAACTCAAAGCGCAGGGCATGAGCGCCGCGATTTTCGACAAGGCTGCGGCGGTCGGCGCGGTGTGGCGACGCCATTACGACCGGCTCCATCTGCATACGCCGCGCCGCCAATCCGAACTGCCTGGCCTGCCGATGCCCGCCGCTTATGGCCGCTACCCGTCGCGCGCCCAATTCGTCGCCTATCTCGAGCGCTACGCGCAAGCGTTCGCGCTTGAGCCGATCTTCAACGTTAAAGTCGACGCGATCCGCCGCGACGGGGCGGTTTGGCGCGTCGAGGCGGGCGAGCATTTGGCGCGCGCCCCTGTCGTCATCGTCGCGACCGGCTGGGCGGACTTTCCCCATGCGCCGCAATGGCCAGGCATGGCCGAGCATCGCGGCCCGATGATCCATTCGAGCGCCTATCGCAACGCCATCCCATTCGCGGGCAAGCGCGTCCTGGTCGTCGGCTTCGGCAATTCCGGCGCCGAGATCGCGCTCGATCTCAGCGAAGCCGGCGTCGAAGTCGTGCTGAGCGTGCGCTCGCCGGTGCGCGTCTTGCCGCGCGACCTGCTCGGCGCGCCGATCCTCAATTTCGCGATCGCGCAGAGATTCTTGCCCGCCGGCCTCGCCGACGCGCTCAACGCGCCGATCCTGCGCCTCGCGATCGGCTCGCTGGACGAACTCGGCTTGAAAACCGCGGCGAAAGGGCCGCTGCGGATGATCAAGGAGGACGGCCGCGCGCCGGTGATCGATATCGGCGCGCTCGCTCAAATCCGCGCCGGCAAGATCAAAGTGCGGGGCGGCGTCGAACGGTTCACGCCGGACGGCGCCGTCTTCGTCGAAGGCGGCGAGGAGCGCTTCGACGCCGTCATCCTCGCCACCGGCTTCAGGCCCGATTTGCGAGCGCTCCTGCCCGACGCGCTTGAAGCGCTCGACGCGCTCGACGCGCAAGGCCGCCCGCGCGTCAGCGACCGCCCGACGGCCGCGCCCGGCCTGTTCTTCGTCGGCGCCATCGTCTCGCCGACCGGCCAATTGCGCGAAATCCGCCTCGGCGCGAAGCGCGTCGCCAAGGCGGCGCGCAGGTATGTGGAGGGGTCCACGGCAATGGGCCTTGGTGCATGACCTTCGAATGCGAAGACGGCGATGCCGTCAGGATTGATTTCGAACAGTATCACTGAGAGACGACCGACATGGCTCATTCCGTTGGACCCGATCCCAATCGATGCCCAACCCATCCGGGCGCTTTGCTGCGCGAAGACATCATTCCGGCGACCGGTCGAACAAAAGCGGAAATCGCTCAGCTCCTCGGCATATCGCGTCAGCATCTCTATGACATTTTGCGCGAGCGTAAGCCCGTGTCTCCTGCCGTCGCGGTTCGACTCGGCAAGCTTTTGCCGACGGCGCCGGCGTTTGGGTGCGCATGCAGGCCGCGTACGACACCTGGCGAGCCGAGCGTCGAGAGGATGTGAGCAAGATTCCGACGATTCGCGCGAAAGCGGCGTAATCATCCCCACGTTGCATCGCGCCGCGCTCGGCGCGGCGATGCTCACAGTCGCGTTCGGCTGCGCGTCTGAACGAAGGAGAACTCGTCCTTAATGCGCTCGTTGAAGAATTGGCCCTTCGACTCCGCTTTGAGCAGCCCCTTGTAGACCGACGCGGGAACGTCGAAATAGCGATAGGTCTTGCCGCTCGAGAACGCGATGTCGAGCGTCTTGGCGCCCGCGTTGTATTCGACAGACCTCATCATCGAGGATTCAACCGGCGTCATTGACATGCTCTCTCCGCGCGGCTCTGGCCATACTGGTCGACGGCTTGCCGGGTTGAGCGGAAAATTCGCCAGATCGTCCGTCCATGGGTCAAACAAAGCCGCGCCGCTCCTATGCAGGTCTCTGATATTGCGCGAGACGAGGTAAAGGTCGGCTTCGATCGCGGTGGCGGCAAAGAACGTATCGATAGCCGGCGGCCGGTGGCCGGCGTCTCGTTTAATCCGCCCGGAAATCGCGCCCCAGCGCCGAACGACGCGGTCGGCGAGCGGCAGGACGCGGCCGCGGAATCGGGCTGCAAGCGCGTCGCGCGTTGCGATGTGCCGCGAGCGGTGGGGATCGCCATCGGCGAGATTGAAGATCCCCTTGTCATATTCGCCGAGCGTCAAGATGCTGAGATACAATCCGCGTCCCGTCCCGTATCGGCGTCGCGGCTGAGGTCAAGACCCTCCACATAGAGGCTTTCCATGAAACGCACGAAGGGGAGCCGGGGCTTTTTCGGTGGGAGCAGTCGCTCCAATTCGGTTGCGTCAATGACGGCGACCGACGGCTCGCCGCGCACCGTGACATATTGCGGCCCTTCGGCGCGCGCGCGGCGCACCACCTCGCTGAATTTGGCCTTGGCGTCCTCGAGCTTCCAAACCGCCGCGGTTTCGGACTGAGCGAGCTTAACCGCGCGCTTGTTCTCCGCAGCCGGCCGCCGTTTCGGCGCTAAGCGCGCTGTGTCGCTTTTTTTGCGAGCGTCGCGTCGGGCGCGGGTCATGGAATTCTCCTGACTATCTGACTAGGTATAGGGCATTGCCGCCATAATTTTCCAGGCGCTCGTTCTGTCGCCTGAGACCCACTAGCCTTCATGGTGGGTCTGCGGTGGAATCAGCGGTCGCAATGTGACGATAAGGTTGGGCAGCGTATCTTTCGTCACACGCCACACGATGTCGAGCCGCACGACGCCATAGTCGTGAATAAGTCGATGGCGCAGGCCGGTCATTTGCTTCCACGGAATCTCAGAATGCGCGGCGCGGAAGGTTTTCGACACTTTTCCCGCGGCTTCGCCCATGACCTCGAACTTGCGAATGACTGCGCTCTGATTCGGGCCGCTGGCGAGAAAAGCTCGTTCATCAAGGCCTTCGATAAAGCTCA
>DATGLU010000576.1:0-4261 GCA_035294045.1 Roseiarcus sp.
CGCTTCGCCGCTCAAGAACGCGGGTCTCCTGCCCGTTTCGGGGCCTCGCGCCGCGGCGGCTGGTTCGCCGCCGCAATCTCGGCGCCGCCAAACAGGACGAAGCGGCAGATTTCACGATAGCACGAGGCGAGCGCGTCGGGCGCCGCCGGCGGCAAGCGCTGGTTGACGCCGCGCGCGCCATTGGCCAGCGCTTGCGCAAGCTGCTCAGGCTTCGCATCGGGGCGAAGCTGCAACAGGCCGCCTTCCTCCATCTCGACAATGAATTTCGCCAGCGCCGCTTCGAAATGGAGGGCGACCTCGGTGATGATGTCGTTGCAGCGCTTGAACGTCTCGGCGTTCAGCTCGACGAGATGCTGCGAGGCGTTGGCCATTCGTCGCGTATCGCCGTAGCGGATGTTGATAAGATCAGCGACGATGTCGAGCGCGTCGCCGCCTTCGTCCCATCGCCGTCGCGCCGCCGCGAAACAGGTGTTGAGCGCCAGCTCGTTGCGGAACCGGCATGTCGCGCGGAACGCCTCCTCCTTGCTGCTGAAGTAGTAGTAGAGCGCGCGCGTCGAGAGATCGCAGGCTTTCGCGAGGCCCCGCATGCTCAACTCGCTATAGCCGTGGTCGTAAAACGCGCGCTCGACCTGCAGCATCTTGCTGAGCGTAGGTTGGAGCTTCTTCGCCATTGATCCTTTCGACGGCAGACGACATATCCTAACGGCGGAATGCATAATATCTCGGCGTTGCGGAGGCAAGGCGCGGCGCGCCCCGGGCTTGTCAGGGCCGTGGAGACTCTTTAACCCGAAGCCGTCGCCTTGCGAGGAAGCCGCGGGTACGCGATGGTTTTCGAAACCGCCATGTCCATTTCGGTTTCACCGTTCTCGGAGCGAACATTCGGCGCGAAGGATCGCGTCTCCGATATTGGCTTCGACATCCCCGAATTCTGCGTCGAAGACGCGTGAACCGGCCGCATGCGCCAGCGCGGTCAGGACATAGCGATCGGTCTTCTTCAGCTTTTGATCGCCGCTGAGCGGCCGATTACGGTCGCCGAGGCTCTGGCGCGGCTCGGCGCGCCGCGCGCCACCTTGCATCGCGTCGCGCGCATTTTCGCCGCGCGAGGGATCGTCGACTGCCGGCGCCGCGGCTGGCTCGCTTTCGGTCCCGTCGGGCTCGCTTTGGCGGCGCGGCGCGAGGCGCTGCTCCGAGCCGAGGATCAGCGCCGGCTGGCGCCGCGGCCGCGTCCCATCCATCGCGCGCGCGGCGCGGGCTGCGCCCCTTCCCCACGCGCGGCGGCGACGCAATGGAGCGAGGCGCCGCTCGGCCGCAGGCCGCGCTTCCGGATCGGCTTCTCGAACGCCGATATGAACAATCTTTGGCGCGTCGCCCTCGTGCATAGCGTCGAATACGGCGCGGTGAAATACCGCTCGCTGGCTCGCTCCTTGATGGTCAAGCACGCGGAAGGATGCGCCGAGCGTCAAGCGCGCGACATCGGCGATCTTCTCGACAAAGGCGTCGACGGGCTCATCGTCAGCGCGCATCGCGCCCCGGCGTTGGCCGCCGCCTTCGCCGAGGCGGCGCGGCGCGGCGTCCCCGTGGTCATGGTCGACCGAGGCGACGAGAACGCGCCGCATGCGAGCTTCGTGACCTGCGACGACGGGGTTATCGGACGGGTCACGGCGATCTGGCTCGCCGAAAAGCTGGAGGGGCGCGGCGACGTGCTGTTGCTGCCCGGATTGCAGGCGGCCGCGCCGGCAAGGGCGCGGCTCAGCGCGGCGTTGCAAATTCTGCGCGATTTCCCGCAGATTTGCATTCTCGACATTTGCTGGAGCGATTGGCGCCAGGACCTCGGCCGCGCGATCGTCGAAGCCGCTCTGGCGCGCGGCGGGAAAATCGACGGCGTATGGTGCGATTCGGGCCTTCAGGCGGTCGGCTCGCTGAAAGCCTTCATCGCCGCCGAGCGACGCATCCCGCCGCATACCGGCGGCGATCTCAATCTCGCCTATAAGCTCGCCATTCGCCATGGCGCGCCGCTCGCTGCGGTGGACTATCCGCCGGCCATGGGCCTGAAGGCGGTCGAGACCTTGCTGGATTTTCTCCGAGGCCGCTCGGTGGCCAAGCGCGTCGACGTGCCGACCGAAATCGTGGTGACGCGCGGCCACGCGACGACCTCGGTACGGCCCGATCTCTGGGCCGACCAGCATGTGCGCTGGGATTTGCCGGACGATCTCATTCTGGCGAGCGGGCTCGGCCCGTCCTACGATCCGCGGCGGTTTCGCGTGAACTATGTCGGCACGCGCTACAACCGCTCCGCCGCTCATCCCTCGGAGCGCGTTGATGGCCGATGAGATCATGGCCGAAACGGCGGGCGTCGCGCTGATCGGCGATCTTCTCGCCCATCTTGCCGCCGGCGGCGACGCCAACGCGGCGAGTTTCGCCAAGCAAGTTGGCGCGGCTCGCTCGACGGCCTATCAGGCGATCGAGAAATTGGAGCGGGCCGGCTTCGTCGAGCGCGACGCGCGCGGCAGTCTTGCGCCCGGCGCGAACGCGGCGCGGCTCGGGCTCGCCTCGCTCAGGCTTGCGGCGCTCCTTTCGGCCGCCGAGGCGCTCCTGCCGGCCCTGCGCAATGACGCCGACGCGACGGCTTCGCTCGTATCGGTGGCGAAAGGGACGGAGATCGTACTGATGCGTCGCGCGGCGAGCTGGGACGCGCGCGAGGGCGCCGGAAAGGAGCTGGAAGCGGCGATCGCGGAGACGGCGCGCCTTCGCCTGCGCTTACGCCCTCGCGCCAACGAGGCGGAGCGTCGCGCTGCGAAGTTCAGTCTCGAACAGACCGCCGAGGCGCTGCGGCGAGCGCTCGCCGACGCGGCGGATTTGCGAGAGAGAAGAGCCGGAGGAGCCTGAAGCCCCTCCGGCATGCGCGGCTTACTTGCCGCCCCAGCGCTGAGGATAGCCAGGGAGGTCCTTGCAGCCGCACATCGCGTAATGCAAAGGCGGCATGTTCGGGTCGACATATTTGTCGAGATCGGCCTCGGTGATCACCGGCTGCGGCAGTTTCCATTTCGGGCCGATCACCGGCTCGCCTTTCAAAATCTTGACCGCGGCGATGATCGGCGAGCGCCATTGGTACGTCGGATAGGTCGGGGCCAAGGCGGTGAGATGCTTCGCCTTCCACTTCATCAGGAAGTCTTCCTGATCCTCGCCGGTGATGATCGGATAGGGCTGGCCGGCGTCCTCGAACGCCTCAAGCGCCGCCACCGCCGTGGCGCCGGCGTCCATCCACACCGCGTCGATCTTGCCGAAGCGATTGATGTAGTCCTCGACGATCGACTTGGTCTTAGCGTTGTCGCCGTTGGTGAACTCGGCGCCGACCACCTGGACGCCATGCTCCTTGAAGATGCGGTTAGCCGCCGACCATCGCGTCTCGAGCACGTCGACGCCGGGCAAGATGCGCAACGCCAGCACCTTGCCGCCTTTCGGCAGTTTAGAGACGATGAAATCGGCGGTCTGGATGCCCCAGCCATAGCCGCCGATCGGATTGACGAAGGTCACCGGGCAGTCTGTCAGCACGCCGCGGTCGAAGACGACGACCGGCAGCTTCTTGCAGGCGGCTTCGACGGCCGGGGTCAAGGCCGCGGTGGTGTTCGGCGATACAATCAGGATGTCGCAATTGCCGCTGGAGACGAAGGCGTTGATGTCCGAAATCTGCTTGTCGTCCTTGCCCTCGGCGTCGGCGGCGGTGAACGACTTAATGTCGGATTTCAGCACGTCGACTTGCGCCTGCATGTCGGTCCAGCCGACGACGCGCCAGGGATTGTCGACGCCGGCATTGGAGAAGCAGACGCGGTACGGACCGGGCTTCTTGTATTTCGTCGTGTCGACCTCCTTGCCGCCGAGATGCTGCTCCCAGGGCTTGCCGGCGGGCCCCTCCGGCTGCATGGCGAGCAGCTCCTTGGCCGCTTGGAACTCCTTCGGATCGTCGAAATTCTGGGCGAGCGCGGCGCCGGCGAAGCTCGCCAGCGCCGCGGCGATCGCCAGGCGCATGAACGTTTTACGCATATCGTCTTCCTCCCTTTTGTGCCGACCCGCGGCGCTTCATGGGGCGAACGCCCCGCTAGACGGCGCGGCGGCGGCGCCAAGCGCCGACCGCCACCGCCGCGATGAGAATGAGGCCTTGCGCCGTCTCCTTGAGGGGCTGCGGCAAGCCGAGCAAGGTGAGCAGCGTGAACAAGGCGAACAAGGTGAGGGCGCCGGCGATCGCGCCGACCACCGCGCCCCT